>CALZOH010000035.1 GCA_945827465.1 uncultured Prevotellaceae bacterium | reverse complement strand
GCAGGTTGCACCGGATGCAAGTAGGTAGCGTAGGGGTACGACAGCAGGTTGCACCGGATGCAAGTAGGTAGCGTAGGGGTACGACAGCAGGTTGCACCGGATGCAAGTAGGTAGCGTAGGGGTACGACAGCAGGTTGCACCAGATGCAAGTAGGTGGCGTATGGGTACGACAGCAGGTTACACGGGATGCAAGCAGGAATACTGGGGGATAGAGAGGTGATTGAAGAGGATGGAAGCTTGTTTTTCCACCTTGTGTGAGTACTTTCCCTTAGCGACGATCAACGATTTTAGTCCGGGGATGCTCCTTGGGTTGATACTGAAAGAAGGAGTCGGGGTAGTTGCCGGTACGAAAATTCTGAATATCTACCAATACCCAGACCAGTCCGACCTTCATGCGGAACTGTTTAGGGACGAAGCTGCGGGCGTCAATCAAGACGGTGGCTTCGCGAATGTCGGATTTCTTGTCCAATGACCTCACATGCACCAAATACGTTCCCTCCTGACTCTGCTCCAAGTTGTACTTACAGTTGTGTCTGACTTCGTCAAGCAGTTCGCCCAGAGGCTTGCGCTTGAGGTCGGCCGTGCGATACACCACCACTTCGCTCTCATCAGGCGAAAGTTTCCAGGTGGTAGTGCCGTCGCTCCACATGGTATTCTTCTTCGACTTGCCATACGTCTTTTTACCTTTCAAGATGAGGCTGCCCGATTGGGTAAAAAACCGGGTGAGCTTCATCTGATAGTCAAACGAAGAGCCGTTGGGATGTTGCAGCAGGCCTAATGAACGCATCAGAATGCTTTGAGCGTCGGCCTCGCGGCCGGCTTTAAGGGGGAGGGGAAGCAGCATGGCCAGGGCGATGACCAGCTGACAGATGCAGATAGTGGGGTATTTCTTTGTCGTCTTTTCCATTTTCGGGGTGCAAAGTTAGTGCAAATAGCGTGAAAAGAGGCCCGGGAACAGCTGTTTTTCAGTCGGCCCGCTCGTGGCGGCGTCTTCCGGCCGATGGAAAGGAATGTGAGCGGCGAGAGCTTGGTTTCCATGGAAAAGTCGTACCTTAGCGGCCTGAAACAAATCCGTACTTTCATCCTAAAAATAGAAGGAAAATCTCCATGAAGTCAGAGCAGGCAATATCGGTTGTGATGTGCACCTATAATGGCGAGCGCTATCTGAGGGAACAGTTGGACTCCATCTTCTCGCAGACACTGCCTCCGGCAGAAGTCGTGGTGCAAGACGATGGCAGCACTGACTCCACCCCGGCCATTCTGGAGGAATATGCCCGGCGTTATCCCAACTTGCGCGTCTTCCATAACGAAGGCCCGCATGGCATCAACCCCAATTTCTTCAGTGCCATGCGGCGTGCTCGCTATGAACTGATAGCCTTGAGTGACCAGGATGACATTTGGGAACCCGACAAATTGCGCCTTCAGGCCCGGGCCATGGGCCGCAACCTGCTATGCAGCGGCTATTCCATCCCCTTCTCCACCACGGGCTACCCCGTCAGCTACGACCGTCGCGAGCCCAATCGCGACATGTTGCGCCTGTGTTACATCGGGGCATTGGCCGGACATACCTTTCTGCTCCGTCGCGAACTGCTCGACTACCTGCCCGAGGGCGCCGATTGCCCCTACCTCTACGACTGGCAGTTGCAGATGGCTGCCGCCTCAGCCGAGCGCCTGGTGTTTGTGCCCCGGCCCTTGGTGCACTTCCGCCGTCATGCCGATGCTGCTACCGCCATTCGCCCCGTTGGCACGCATTGGGCCAGCCGTTCGTCGTTGGATTATGTGGTGACCACCCTGTTTCATCATGCCACTTTGCAGCGCCACGTGCGGCAGCGCTTCCGTTATATCGGCCGAATGACCGCCTCCTGGCCCTTCACCACGCAGGCATTGGCCGACTGTCGGCAGATGACACAACTCCAAACCCGGACGGGATGGCTCAATTTCATTCGGAAAACCTGCTTCTTCGTCAAGCATCGCACCCGTCTCTTCTACTCCTATGAGCCCGATGGATGGCGATGTCTGCTGCGTGCACTCTATTTTTCCTATTCGTGCGGCTATTATTATCGAGCTATCTTAAAACAAAAGAAATGACAGTAGCTTCCACTTCCTCTCCCACCGTTTCGGTCGTCATGATCACCTATAACGGAGCGCGTTTCGTCAGAGAACAAATCGACTCGCTCCTGCGTCAGACCTATCCTTTCAGCGAATTGATTGTGCAAGACGACTGCTCCACCGACTCCACTTGCGACATTGTGAGGGAATACGCCCGGCGCGACCCGCGCATTCACCTCTTCGTCAATCCTGAGAACATGGGGTGGAACCGCAACTTCATGTCGGCCATGCAGCGCGCCACGGGCGATTACATCGCCTTGTGCGACCAAGACGACATTTGGTATGAAGACAATATAGAAAAGAAAATGGCCGCCCTCGGCTCGGCCTCGCTCGTCTATTGCTATCGCTGCCTCGACCCGGTCTACACCCGGCATGGACACAACATCCGCCGGCCGCAAGGCGACTTTGAAAGTCTGCTCTTCACCTCCCACATACCCGGACACAGCCAGCTCTTCTCGCGTCGCTTCCTTCACAGCATCGACACTTGGGACGAACGCATTGCCTACGACTGGTGGCTGGCCATTCAGGCACACCTCCATCAGGGAATAACCGTGGTTGAAGAACCGCTCAACTGGTATCGCGAACATCTTGACTCAGCTTCAGTGGTCATGATGAAGTCAGATTGGGACCGCACCAAGGGCAATACCTGGCAGCCCTACGTGAAGGGCTGGGCAGCCTATCGGGCCTTTCAGCAAATGGAAGCCTGGCAATGGCTCTATGATTACATCGCAACTCATACCACCGACCGTCGTCATCCGGTGGTGCACCGTATGGCCGTCTTGCTCAACCAACGCAGCTGGCTCTCATTGCTGCGGTTGTGCTCTCTGACGATGCGTTACCGCCGTCTGGTTCATCGCCGGTTTGCCGAGGGACGAGGTTGGAAGCGCGTCATGGGCATGATTCGTGGCTTTTTCTATCCGCTCATCTGGACCTACAACAACAATACGGCCTTTTTTGAGACCCCGCGCAAACGCCGCCCGTGAGTTTTCTGCCTCAGAGGCGCGTAGCAATCCATAAATAATCAGTAATTTCGCACCAAATATCGAGTTATGGCCATCCGTTCCAACAAATTTACCCGACTGTTATTTCGCGTTGCACTGACGTTGGCAGCCACTGCCATCGTGGTTTACTTCCTGCCCCGGGAGCAAACGTTTGCTTACGACTACACCATTGGCAAGCCCTGGAAGTACGGACAGATTATTGCAGAGTTTGACTTCCCCATTTACAAGCCCGACCAGGTCATCCGAGCCGAGCGCGACAGCGTGCGCAAACTCTTCCAGCCCTACTTCACGATGGATGCAGGCGAGATGGACGTGCAGTTGCGCCGGTTCAAGAACGATTGTGCGGCCGGCAAGATGGAAAAAGTGCCGCCAGCCTACCTGCGTTATGTGACCAAGTGTCTGCAGGAAGTCTACAGCTGCGGCATCGTAGAAAGTTCTGATTATACGGCCATGCTCGACAGCGGCGTGAACGTAGTTCGCGTGGTGAGCGGCACCACCTCGCAGCCTCGTACAGTGAAGGAACTCTATACCACACGCTCGGCTTACATGCACATCATGCTGGGCGACTCGGCCAACTTCCGTCACGACCTGCTGAGTTTATGTAACGTCAACAACTATCTCGCGGTGAATGTAGAGCCCGACAATCGCAAGACCCGATCGGCTTACCAAGACCTCCTCTCGTCCATCTCCTTTGCCAGCGGCATGGTGCAGAGCGGACAGAAGATTATCGACCGTGGCGAAATCGTTACCCAAAAGACTGTAAGCATTCTCGAGTCGATGAAGAAGGAGTCCATCAAGCGTCACGACAACAACCGTCAGCTCCGCATGCAGACCCTGGGCAAGTTTATCATCGTGGGGTTGCTCCTGTTGATGTTCTTGCTCTACCTTTACTTCTTCCGTAAGGAATATCTCAACTCCATGCGTTGCCTCTTGTTGTTCTACTTCATGTTGACCCTCTTCCCGTGCATCACCTCGTGGGTGGAGTACTCCACGGCACAGAGTGCCTATCTCGTGCCTTATGCCATGGTACCCTTGTTCGTCAGAGTCTTTATGGATGCTCGCACCTCGTTCATTGTCCACGTCGTCTCCGTCTTGCTCTGTTCCATCGCCGTGCATGCTCCTTATGAGTTTGTGGTAGTGCAGTTCATCGCCGGTGCCGTGGCCGTCTTCTCGGTGAAGGAACTCTCCTCACGTTCGCAGTTATTGCAGGCCGCCCTTCAGGTCACCATCGTGACGGTAGTTTTTATGCTCGGCTACGATTTGAGTCAGGGACTCACGTTGACGACCTTCGATCCGTCGTGGTACATCTGCATTTTTATCAATGGCATCCTCCTCTTGTTCGCCTATCCGATGATGTATATCATAGAGCGGATGTTCGGCTTCACGTCGAGTGTCACGCTCATAGAGCTTTCCAATGTCAACATGCCCCTGCTGCGACAAATGTCGAAAGAAGCCCAAGGCACCTTCCAACACTCCATGCAGGTAGCTAACCTGGCCACCGAAGTGGCCGGAAAGATCGGTGCTAAGGTAGAACTGGTGCGTACAGGAGCCCTCTATCACGATATTGGCAAGATGAAGAATCCTGCCTTCTTCACTGAGAACCAGAAAGGAGTCAATCCCCACGACAGCCTACCCGAAGAACGCAGTGCGCAAATCATCATTCAGCACGTGACCGACGGCTTGGAAATGGCCGAGAAGCATCACTTGCCGGCCGTCTTGCGCGGTTTCATTGCTACCCATCACGGCAAGAGCAAGACGAAATACTTCTACATCAAGTATCTCAACGGCCATCCCGATGAAGCAATCAACGAAGATGCCTTTACTTATCCCGGTCCTAATCCGAGTACCCTCGAACAAGCCATCCTGATGATGGCCGATTCGGTCGAGGCAGCCTCGCGGAGTTTGCAGACCATTACTGATGAAACCCTCCGTACGTTGGTCAACAACATCATCGATACTCAGATGGCCGAAGGATACTTCAAGAATTGTCCGATTACGTTCCATGATATAGAGGTGGCCAAGGAGCAATTCATCTCCAGCCTCAAGACCGTATATCATACCCGAATACAATATCCCACGCTCAATCAGCCGTCGCAGAAGCCTAAGGAAGAACGTTCCAAGGGGAACTCCTTCTTTGGAAACTATAAGAACTGGAATCACGCCCATCGCGACCGTCGCAATCAGAAACAGTAACCGCTTCCCTGAATCCGAGCGTTTGATGGGTTCGCAAAGAGAGTGAAGGTGAAAACTGATAACATGAAATCCCTGCTAAGATTACTGCTCCATGTGTTCTTGCGCATAGTGGTCGGAGTGGCGCGCCCTTTGAGAGAGAACGGATGCTTCGTCGTCTTTATGATGGCGGCATGGGGCATCTCGGTGTGGCGTCAGGTGCAGTATCAGGGCGAGGTGTGGACGCACTGCTTTGAACTGCTCATCGACCTTTACCTCATGTGCGTGCTCTTTACGCTGCTGCCTCAAAGGCTGGCCCGAGTGGTGCGCGCCCTCTGTTATGGGTTGGGTTACCTGTTGCCCTTGTTTGAAGTCTTCCTCACCGAGCGGTTCCTGATGCTCTACACGCCCACTTCGCTCCGTCTTTTCTTGGAAACCAATGCCGGCGAAGCGGGCGAATTTTTCACTGCCTATCTCTCGGGCGATGCGTTATGGCGTACGCTGCTGTGGTATGTGCCGCTCATCGTGGCCAACGTGTGGCTGGTGCGGTCCAAGTGGGTGCGTCGTGGGGCGCTGCCTTCGTCTTGTGCGTGGGTGGTCAATCTGCTGTTGACCGGTGTATTGGTCTATTCATGCTTCCCTTGGGCAAGCGAGAAGGCCAAGTTTGTGAAGTTCTACCGTCAATCGACCACTCAGACTGCCGAAACGGTGCGTTGGCAGACTTTTTATACTCCCTTCTTCCGCCTGTTGTATTCCTATCGGATGTTGCAGTTGGCCGATCGTGATTTGGTCAACTTAAAAAACAAGATGCACCACCTGCAAATCGATTCCGTCAGCTATCGTTGCCCGACGATTGTGCTAATACTCGGCGAGAGTTACAACAAGTATCATTCCCAACTCTATGGTTATTCGCTTCCCACTACGCCTCATCAGTTGCGTTTGGCCGTTGAAGACAGCTTGGTTGTGTTCACCGACGTGGTGAGTCCGTGGAATCTGACCAGCAACGTGTTCAAGCAGCTGTTCTCCACCCATAGTTTGGGGCAGCCGGGGGCTTGGCACGATGGTGCTCTCTTTCCTTCCGTCTTTCGCAAGGCCGGTTACCGGGTGGCTTTTCTGACCAATCAGTATCAGAATGTAAACCGCCAAAGCAGCATCGACTTCAACGGCAGCTTCTTCCTCAACGATCCCGAGATGGATAGCCTTTGCTTCGACTTCCGCAATCGCATCATCTATCGTTACGATCGTGCCTTTATTCGCGAGTATCGCAAGTTTCGCCCTTCTGGGCACGACCTCGTGATCTTCCACCTCTACGGGCAGCATCAGAAGTACGACTATCGTTTTACCGAAAAGGATGTCTACTTCACGGTCGACAGTCTGAAGAAGCGCCGCAACCTCTCGCGCCAGAAGAAACAAATCGTGGCTGATTACGACAATGCCACCCGCTATAACGACGATGTAGTGCGTCGCATCTATCGCTATTTTGTCAACGATGACGCCGTAGTGATCTATCTGGCCGATCATGGTGAGGAAGTCTTCGACCAAAGCCTGATGTTTGGCCGCACTCCGGCCGATCCGCTCATCCCGCTCACGGCACATTATGAGTTCGAGGTTCCGATGACCATGTGGTTTTCGCCTTCCTTCTATCAAAACCATCCTGACGTGGTTCACGCTGCCCGTTGTGCTTCGTCACGTCCTTTTATGAGCGACGACCTCTCTCATTTGCTGATGGGGTTGGCCGGTATCAGTTGTCCGTATTATGACGTTCATCGCGATTTACTCCACGATAGTTTTCGTGTGAGTCGGCCTCGCTTGCTGAAAAACAAGTACGATTACGATTCTCTCTTACACGGCACCCACTTCTACCGTGAACGTATCAAGGCGGGGCATGCCCTCGATTCGTTGCGTGCACAGTTCCAATCCTCCAACCCCTCACCGACGTTATGAAGAAACCCGCCCTGACACTGAACGATACGTCCTTACTCAAAGGTTTTGCCATTCTTTGCATCATCCTGCATAACTTTTGCCACTGGCTGCCGGTGTGTGCTTTGGAGAATGAATATACTTTCCATCTCAAACGCACGTATGTGTTGCTCGATTTCCTTTCTCGCGGTGAACACGTAGTGCTCAATCTCTTCTCTTATTTCGGTCATTATGGCGTTCCGCTGTTCCTCTTTCTGAGCGGATACGGATTGGTGATGAAGTATGAAGTCAAGATGACCGAGCGGGTAGGGGTGTGGTCGTTCATCTGGTACAATGCCCGTAAGTTGTGGCATTTGTTATGGATCGGTTTGTTGCTGTGGTTCATCAGCGATTGGGAGCGTCACGATGGACAGTGGACTCACACGTGGTATCATGTAGGGCTGATGGTTACTTACTTGGCCAATCTGCTGCCGGCCCATGGCTTTGTGGCCGGTCCTTACTGGGTGCGCGAGCTCACGCAATGGTTGCCTTGTCACGACTTATTGCTGGGACCGTGGTGGTTCTTCTCGCTTATTATGCAACTTTATGTCGTCTATCGCCTCTTCCTCTATCGCCGTGGCAAGGTGGTGCTGATACTTATAACGGCACTATGTATGGCCTTGTTGCTTTACTCCATCATGATTCCCGATCGGAGGATGGATATCCTGTGTTATTTGCGTTACAATTTTGTGGGCTCCATGTTGCCTTTTGCCATGGGCATCTGGATGGCTCGTTACGGCATGTGGTATGGACAGGTGCAGAGTGGGGTGTGCATCGTTTTGTTCTTGGCCTCTTGCTTTGATCGCACCGCCTGGCTGCTCTCGCCTTTCTTCTTTACCTTGGCATGCCTTCCTCTGGTAACACTTCAAGGTCGTACGCGCAGTGTCTTGATGTGGGTGGGTGCACTTTCGCCCGTCTTGTTTGTCGTTCATCCCATCGTGAGGGCTTATTTCATTCATTGGATAGGTTTGGGAGGCAATTGGTACTTCCACTTAGGAGGTTACTTGGCAGTCACGTTGCTCTTGTCTGTCTTCTATCGTGCAGCGATGAACCTCGTGCCTTCGCCGAGGCTTTCTCCGGGTAGTGGCCGCCCAGGTATTTCTGCTCTCAGGTAAGGATAATGGAGGTAAAAACACGGATGTTATCTGTCCGATTTTGATAGAATGTGCTAATTTTGCACCCATAAAATCAAGACAGTATGTTTCGTACACCTCCCATCACGAAGAATCTTATTATCATCAATCTATTGATGTACTTTGCCCTGGTTGTTGGCGAGCGCTGGGGATTGGATTTGAACAATTTGTTAGGCTTGCACTTTGTCAAAGCCAGCGATTTCCACATTTATCAGTTGTTCACCTACATGTTTATGCACGCCAATGTCACCCACATCTTCTTCAACTTGTTTATGTTTTGGATGTTCGGCCGCACCATGGAGAGCGTGTGGGGGCCTCGCCGTTTCCTGCTGTTCTATGTGGTGTGCGGAGTAGGGGCCGGATTCATGCAGGAGATTGTGCAACTCGGCACATATTACGTCGAGGGAATGAATCGCTTCAGTTATGTGTCCACCACTTATGGCAATATACCGATGTCGGAGTATTTGAACCTTTGGACCACGGTCGGCGCATCGGGTGCTATCTATGGTATCTTGCTGGGCTTTGGCATGACCTTCCCCAACGAACGCATCTTGTTGCTCATTCCGCCCATCCCCATCAAGGCTAAATACATGGTGATTGTCAGTGCCGTGATCGAATTGTTGCTCGGCATGAGTTCACAAGGCGACAACGTGGCTCATTTCGCCCACCTCGGCGGTATGTTGTTCGGCTGGTTTCTCATCCGTTATTGGCGCAACGAAGAGTTGCGTCGTCGTAGCGGCTTCACTTCGTGGGAAGAATATCGTCCTGAGAAGGAGTCTGTCATCAATCGTTGGAAGCAGAAGGTGAAAGATTTCTCCGAACAGCATCAACACGATTCCTCTCATGAGCCTGAGGCACCTTCTCCTCAAGACGAGGCTCGCAGTCGGAGGGAGCGTCAGGAAGAAATCAATCGAATTCTGGATAAAATCAAGCGTTCGGGTTATGATAGTTTGACCGAAGAAGAGAAACGCAAACTATTTGACGCCGGTAACCGATAAGAATGTCCCCTAAAAAGAAGAGTTCAGGTAATCAACAAGGCGGTCTGTTTCGTTCAACAGGCCGTTTCTTGTTGGGCATATTGGTGGGTGCCAACGTGGTCAGCGTTGTCCTGCTCCTGTTGTGCGGCTATTCTACCATGTTCCATCCCAAAGTATGTTCCATCCTGGTGGGCTTTGGTCTTACCTTCCCTGTCTATTTGGCCGTTTGTCTGTTCTTCTTAGTCTTTTGGGCCATTTTCAGTGCTCGTTTCATCTGGATTTCAATCGTTGGATTAGTAGCCGGTTTCGGTTTCATTCGTACTTATTGTCCCATCAATCTGCCTGACCCTCATCCTCAAGGCTGTATCAAGGTGTTGAGCTATAATGTCAAGGGCTTTTGCATTGCCGATCGCCGTTCTGATGCTGCTGAGCAATTCCGTCGGATTCTTGACTATCTGCGTAAGTCACAGGCCGACATCGTTTGTTTGCAGGAATATCAATATTGGCCCGATCAGTTGGGCCGTCAAGTTGAAGAGGTACGCAATCGCTGGCCCTATCATGATTCGCTACAATTAGGTACCAACGCCATCGGCTTTTGGTCGCGTTATCCCATTATCAAGCGTGAGCGCATTCGGTTCTCTTCTACAGCTCATGGCAGTGTGGCTTACACGCTTCGGCTGGGGGCATCCGATACCATTATCGTGATCAATAACCATTTTGTCTCCAATGCCATTTCGGCCGAGGACAAGAGCCTTTATAAGAATATGGTGAAGACACCTTCCGAGGTCAATATGAAGAGCAATATGGGTTATTTCGTCCGCAAGGTCGGGCGGGCCGGTTTGCGTCGTTCCGATCAGGCTGATTCGGTGGCGTCGTATGTGGAGCGACATGCCGATAAACCCATTATTCTTTGTGGCGATCTCAACGATTCTCCGATAGCTTATGCCCATCATCGTCTGACGCGTTCACTCAATGACGCTTATGTCAGCTCCGGTTTTGGTCCTGGCATCTCTTACCACGAGGCCGGCATGTATTTCCGGCTCGACAACATCCTTTGCAGTCATCATTGGAAGAGTTATACGGCTACGGTTGATGCTGAAATGGATGCTTCTGATCATTATCCCATTTTCTGTTTTCTTAAAAAAGACTGATTGTTCATGTCGTTTTTTCCTCGCAGGGCGTTCGCCCTTCTTTTTGCTTTTGCTGTTTGTTTGTGGGCCGAGTCTGTTCGTCAGGCTCATCTTTCCAAGTGGAAAACCCAACAGGGTTGGGCGCTGCGTAAAGCACCCGGTGCTTCCCGTTATGAAAAGTTTTTTGCCGTCGGTGTGTGGAACATTCCCGGCTATACGAAGGATGCCATGGAGAATGCACCTCAAGTATACCGTTCCGGAGCGGCTGCCTATTTGCAGCATTCGCCTCTATATAATATGGTCTACCTTTCTCCCGGTGCGGATGATGCAGCTGCCGGAAGGGTTGAAGTGACGGGGAGTATCGCTTTCTATGAATGTTTGAAGGCTTGCCAGCAGGCGGTCCCGTCTGCCGGAGGAACCGATGCCGATTATGCCGTGCGTCAACAATTGCGCCTTCAGGCTCAGGAAGGCGAAGCCTCATTCTTGCAGCGTTTGGATGATGCGATTGATCGAAACATTCGGGCCATAGGTACGAACGACCATATATGGGCACCTGTCGATGAAATTGCGGGCGGTGGTGCCGGCAGTGGTTGGTGCTGGTCGCCCGAAGTGGGCCGTCGCATTCGTCAACGGATTCGTCGCCGAGAGCCACACACCCTGGTATATACCGATTTGTTGGGCATCTCGCGAGGTAGTTCTTACCTTTTTGAACGTCGTTACCTGCAAAGCCATGCCGCTTTGCCGTCGGAACCGCCTTATGACGCTTTGGGCGAAGGTGCTCGGCGTCTGCCTCAACGCCCGTTGCTCGGTTTTGTACAGGCTTATGATGGCAGTCCGGTTTATGTCAACGGTACGGCCGACTATGTTTCCTATGATTTGCCGACCTTGAAGCGTTTCTTTTATGAGAATCTGCG
Source organism: uncultured Prevotellaceae bacterium (assembly GCA_945827465.1). GTDB lineage: Bacteria > Bacteroidota > Bacteroidia > Bacteroidales > Bacteroidaceae > UBA6382. Next base: position 6,089 of record CALZOH010000035.1, on the reverse strand, counting down.
CATTTGTGCTCGCGATTATCGGGCGTGTGGCGATGTGTTTGGCATCAATTCTTTTATTGATTGCAACACTTATCCTGTTTTGGCCGGAGTGGCGGTCGATGGTATTCGCAGTGGAGTAGGTCCCGATGTGCCGGTGTGGATTTTCTTTGATGGCAATGGTTATGCACGTCCTGCCCATCAGTCGCCTGAAGCGTTCGCTGGCAACTTGAAGTGTCAGATGTATATCTCCATCATCCATGGAGCCACCGGCATCCTGTTTTGGAACGACCGCAGTCTTTCGCCCGAAGTGTTCCAAGCACTCGAACCGGTGCTGACGGAACTGAAAGACCGGGAGCCCATCATCAAAGCTGGCACCTTGGAACAGCATCTGGAAGGTGATGTCCATTACATGGTGAAGCGTTTGTCGGATGGTCGCACCTACTTTGTAGCTGCCAATACCCTGACCGATAAGGAGGCGACATGCTCTTACAACGGACAGGTTCATCGTTTGCCACCCTATGGCGTGGCTTGGGTGCAGCTTTAATCGGATTCTTGGGTCGCTTTATCGGGTTTGTGGAGAGATGAAAAGCCGGTCAAACTTGGCTTTTCGTGTATTTTCCACTAATTTTGCACCTGGATTTTCAGCAACAACATTTCATGAAACTCATTCATACCTCTGATTGGCTTCTGGGCAGTCGCTTTCATGGTTATTACCGGATGGAAGAGCAGGCTCATTTCTTGCATTGGCTTCGTGACCTTTTGGTGGAACGTGAGCCTGACGTGTTGCTCATCAGTGGTGATATCTTCGATGGCCCTGTTTGTTCCGACGCGGCCGAAACACTGTTTTATGATTTTCTCCATCAGGCAGTCACCGACCTGCCCGGTCTCAAGGTCTTTTATGCTTCGGGCTCTCACGACTCGCCATCGCGTTTGGGCGCGTTTCGTCCGCTCTTGTCTGACCGTGGTATCGAAGCGTGCGCCGCTATGGAGTGTACGCCCAAGGGGGAATTGTTGGGCGATTTGCTGATTTTTCCTCTCGCTGAGCGCAATCAGACAGACGCTCAGGTCTTGTTGCTGGTTGTTCCCAGGTGGTCATCTTCGGGCTCTTCGCTGGCATCGCCGTCGCTCATGTTGCGTCGCATCAATGAACTGCAACAGTTGGCAGTGCGCCGCTATGGCAATCGTTTGCCGTTGTTGCTGTTGTCTCATTTTCTGCCTGACGAGGTGGATTGTTCGGCCTTTTCGATGCCTGTTGCTTATGGTGCATTGGGTGGTTCTCATTGTGCGCAGGAGGTGTCGGGTAAGGGTTGCTTCCATGATTGTGGCAGTCCGTGGCCGTTGTCGTTCGATGAGGTCGGTGCTACTCGTGGCGTCAATTGGGTGGAGTTGCAAGGCGATGGTGTTCGTGTGGAACAAGTGGAATATGTTCCTTTACGCTCCTTCCTTACACTGCCCGAAACGGGTGGTGCAACCTTTAGTGAGGCCCTTCAATTGTTGGAAAAGTTGCCAAAAAGGCGGGGTGGCGAGCCTGATGCCGGTGCTCCCTATCTGCAGCTGTGCGTCAGCGAGCCACATCCTGATGCTTCGATGGTCGATAGGTTGCTTCAATCGGTGACAACGCGCAATGTGCGCCTCTGTCGAATGCTGAGTGTAGATGCTGATGGCAGTCGTCGCTCCTATCCCGTTTCCGATGAGTCGCTCCAACTGCCACAACCGGCTTTGTTGGCCCGTAGTTTGTATCAGAATACTTATGGAGAGGAGATGCCTGATGCCTTGGCTCGTCTTTTTGCCATGGCCAAACGTCAGTCGTCTGCATCCGATGCAGCCTCTTCTCCGTTTTAACTAAGTAGCTTCCGTATGAGAATTGACAAGATAGAGATTTCAGATTTGGCTTCGGTCAAGGGTACCGCTGTCATTGACTTTACGTCCGAACCCTTACGCTCTGCCGGTTTGTTTGCTGTTTTTGCCGACGCTGCCAATCGTGATTTGCTGCCGGGCATTCTTTGTTTGGCACTCTATGGCCATGCTCCCCAATGGCCTCATCCTGAGTGCCTGCTGAAGGAAGGCCGTGGGCATTGTAATGTGACGTTTTCGCTCACCGACGGTTGTACGTACGAGGCTTCATGGAGTATTCGCAAGAAACATGCTGCCGAGACTCATCCTGAAATCGAACATCGCTTGCGCAAAATATTTCCCAAGGCTGAAGAGGTGACTTCCTCAGATGTCCCTGCTCATGTCAAAGGCTTGCTCCATATGGATGAGGCTCGGTTCATGCAGAGTGTGTGGCCGCTTCATGATGGCTTTTCACGTTTTCTGGTGGCTTCGGCAGCAGAGAAGCCTCGCCTCTTGGATCAACTCGTCAGTGTGGATGCCTATGTCGGCATCGCCCGTGCCATTCATGGCGAGGCTGACGGAGCCCGTGCTTGCTATCAGGAGATGATTTATCGTTTGCAGGGTATACGTCTCTCTACGCTGAATGAAGAAGAACTACGGTGTCTGCAGGAAAAAATTACTCACCATCGCACGCGTATCGGCCTTGAACGCAGTCGTTTGATCGCTCTTGAAGAGCAGCAGCGCTGGTATGAGGAGTATAACGATACTTTGAAGCAATTGGATGAAAACAGACAGTTGCAGCATGAGGCACAACGTGCCTGCAACTCGTTGTACGACCAGGAACAGTTGCTTGAACGCTACGATAGCGTGTTGCCCTTCCAGAGTTTGTATTTGTCCATTTGTCAGGACTTGCAGGATATAGCCGCACTCAAGGAGCAGATTGTCGTGTGTCAGAAGGAATTCAACGAACGTCAGCCTCAGGTGCAGGCCATTCGTCGGGACTACATGGCTGCACTTAGTAAACAGTCGGAGGCGCAAAAGAACTATCATCATGAACTCCCGAAACTCAATTGCAGTTTTCAATTGGAAGGCGAAGTGGCCATGCTCTCTGATACCTCTCGTAAACTGTCAGACCAACTCAGCCTTTGTCTCGAGGCGATTCGCAGTCAGGAAGAAGACCGTCGTTCCAAAGAGTTGATGCGTGAGGAAGTAGAGAATCGGTTGGAACATTTACGCCAGTACCGCCTCTCTGTGTCGATGCACATGTCCATGATTGAGCAAATCGAGATGATTAAGACGCTCTTGCGACGTATCTCCGACCTTGGGAAAGCCTCTGAACGTTTGCAGCGTACGCTGAAGGATGACGAAATCCAACTCTCCAACGCCAATAAGCAACAACTCAAACTCGAAGAGGAACGCGATCGCCTGTTCTCGGTGTTGAGTTCGTTGAAGGAAGAACTGAAGGTACATGATTGGGCTAACCATGGACTTGACAATAGTATGTTGCAACAACGGTTGAGCCGGCTTACCGACCTGCGCCGCCGTTCTCGAAGTGCCCTCAACCTTTGGAAACGTATCGCTGCCGGCTATACCGACTCCGAAGAGAAAGATAATGACTTGCGTCGTCGCACCAATTCGCTCAATCAGATTCGGAAAGAGTTGGAAACGCTGCAAGAAAAATTGGCTACACTCATTGAGGCTCGTAACGTGTTGCGTACGTCTTATATGCTGAGTCAGGGCGACAACATCCTGGCCTTGCGCCGACGTCTCAAGGAGGGAAGTGCCTGTCCGCTGTGTGGGGCCACTCATCATCCCTATCATTCCGAGACCGAGTTGGAACTCGGGCAGTTGATTGCCGAATTGGAGCAGAACTATCAGCATGCTGAAGAAGATGTGACGGCGATGCGTGAGCAGATTCAACTCAAACAACAACAGTTGGCTGAAGAGAACGGACAGTTTCAAGTGGAGAAAGACTATTTCGCCCAAATACAGGACCGCTTACAACACGACTTGCAGGAGTGGTCGGACTATGAGGACATGGATCCATCCTTCAGTGATTGCTCAGCCGGTGTCAACCGCCAAGGTCGTACAGCTCTTCTCCAGCAATTGCTCGACACGACAGAGCGTGAAATACAGCAACAGGCCGAAGTCAATGCCCAGTTCAACCAACATCAGGAGGCTATCAACGATGTGAACCGTCGCATTCGCCAGAATACGGAGGTGCAACAGGAGAATTTGCGATACCTTTCCGACATTTTCACCGAGCGTAGCGTGCTCGAAGCACGCATTCAGGCCAAGCAGGAACAACTTTCGCAGTATTCCACCGATCGCATCTACTTGCTCAACGAAGCAGATCGTCTCATCACGCTGCCGCAGTGGAAAGAACGTTGGAACAACAGCCACGACAACTTCTTGCAGGAGATCATCACGCTGGCTGACAATTGGTGTCGCAATCGCGACCAGATTCAACAGGGCTTGCAGGATGAGTTCCGCTTGCAGGAAGAAATCAATGCGCTCTTTAACGGCTTGGCCGACAAGAAGCGTCGCCGTGCGGATTTGGAGCAGGAAATCCAGAACGTGCAGCAGACCATCACGGCCCATCAGCGACAAATCAACATCCATTGCAATGGTGCATCGCCTGATCAGGTGCAGCGCCAGTTGGTTGAAGAATTGAACGAGGCATCCAAACGAGTGAAAGAGTCGCGCGAAGCCTATGATGAGGCACTTCACGGCCTGCAAGCCTTGCAGAGTTCTGTCGAGAATCTGCGTCTCATGCAACAACAGCGTGAATCCGACCTTCTCAAGCATCGTTCGGAACTCGACATCCGTATTTCGCGTTTCAATACAGACCATTCCACCCTTCAATACTTTGAATTGGAGAAGCTTTTCAACGATCCTCGCGATTGGAAAACCCTGCGCTTAACCCTTGCAGAGAGTCACCAACGTCTGGACCGGATCAATCGCAACGTAGAATCGATTTCACAGCATATTCTTCGCTTGCAGCAGTCACCGGGTCGGCCTTCGGAAGACCAGAATGAAACGCCGCAGGCCATCGAATTTCAGGTAGAATCTCTGCGTAGTCGACTGCAAGAGATGGAGAACGAACTTTTCCGCTTCGAGACTACGCTCAATCGTCATCGTGCAGCAGAGGAGCAGTTGCAGCATTTGGAGGAAGAACGGGCCCGGTTGGAATCAGAGGCGGCTGATTGGAGCCGGCTTGACGAACTGATGGGGGATGACGGCGTTCGCTATCGCGATTTGGCTCGTCAGCAGTTATTCCGTTTATTGGTATCGCGTGCCAATATTTGTTTGGCTTCGATAGCTCCCCGTTATCGACTACAGGTGGCCGATGATTCCCTCGCTTTGAAACTCGTTGATTTGGAGATGCTGTCGCAAGTGCGTGATTTCCGTTCTGCTGATAAGACTGAAATTTTTGCCGCCGGTTTATCCTTGTCGTTGGCGCTTTCGGCCTTACACGATCATGAAGTAGCCGTAGGTTCATTCTTTGTCAACACCGGAACGTTGTCATCCGATGATGACCAATTTTCAGAGAAATACTCCATGTTGAATCGCCTCCAAAGTATCAGAAAATGTCCTGTGGGCGTATTCATCACCTCCGAATCATTGAGCAAATATTTCCCTGCTTCCATTCACATTTTCACCCCATCCGGTGGTTCAACCACCATCAAATTAGTCTGATCAATCCATCCATTTTTTCAATCAATTATAGAAAAACCGTAGGGGCGTATCGCATACGCCCTTCATGGCAGGGAGAATGCACATTATACGATGATGTCATGTTGGGCGTTATTATTTCGTTTTCGACCGTTCAACCATCGCATTACCCATGAAATAACCGAACAAGTGTAGGGGCGTATCGCATACGCCCTTCATGGCGGCGTGGTTGCATGTTCGTCAACCATCATGTTACCCACGAAATGACCGAACAAGTGTAGGGGCGTATCGCATACGCCCTCCACAGCAGGATAGTTGCATGTCCGTCAACCATCATGTCACCCGTGAATTGATCGAACAGGTGTAGGGGCGTATCGCATACGCCCTCCATGGCGGCGTGGTTGCATGTTCGACGAGGGTGTATTGTTCGCCGTTATCATTTCATTTTCGCCCATATGAGGGCGTATGCGATACGCCCCTACACATGTTCGATTAAAAACGAACCAAACAACATCATGACAAAACCGCCAAATCAATCGTGACGATACTGACTCGGGTCACACAAAACCGCCGAAACGGTTGCGACGATGCTGACTCGGGTC
>CALZOH010000034.1 GCA_945827465.1 uncultured Prevotellaceae bacterium | reverse complement strand
ACTTCAAGGCCGTTTGTTAAGTTTCAAATGATAGCTTGTTAGGGACTGTTTAGGGTGTAATAACAATCCCATTGTCGGTGTCAGCATGACGGGCTGAGTCATTATGTAAGGAATGATAAACGAATTCGTTGTTGTTGAGTTTGTCAATGATTACTGTGTCGGGCGAAGAGTTGGGGTGAAGTATCAATTGACCATTCCAAATACTGTAATTCTTGGTATGTCGTTCCAGTTGGGTCAGATTGATGGCGCAAACTAAGGCTTCGTTATTGTCGCGTGTGATAAGGCTGTAGCGATTTCCCGGTTGTGCGTCGCCGTAAATGATACCATCTGTACCATCTTCAGCAGTTCGAGTTACTAAAATGGTATCTCCCTTGTCGGTTATCAAGCAGAATGTGCTCATGCCGAAATCACCGGCTTTCCCATAGAGCGTTGTGTCGGGGATGGAAACGATATGATGTGCTTCGATACTATCTTTTTCTGTCGGTTGGGAAGCCTGCTCCTGGCCTTTTTGAGCACAAGCTGTGAATATAAATGCTGTGATTCCTGTTACCAGCAGCAAGCTCATGAAAGAAGATCTCATCTGTTTTATCATATTTGGGGATTCATGCTGCGAAATTACGTTTTTTCTTCAAAATGGCATTTTGTTAGACACAAAAACTCTTAAATGATGATGTTTCTTACAAATATTAATCGTAATTTTGCACCCGATTTTTGAATCAATTTTTGTATAACCCTTTAACGTAACAATTTAAATTTATCTCAATGAGTGATTTTAAACAAGTAATGCCTTTGGATGATTTCGATTGGGAATCCTATGAAGGCGGCAGCATTAACGCTGGACAAACCAAAGAGGAACAGGAAAAAGCCTATGGCGATACCTTAAATCAGATTACCGAACATGAGGTGGTAGAAGGTACCGTAATTGCCATCAACAAACGTGAAGTTTTGGTTGATATAGGTTATAAAAGTGATGGCGTTATTTCTGCCAATGAATTCCGCTACAACCCTGATTTGAAGGTTGGCGATAAAGTTGAAGTTTATATCGAGAAAGAAGAAGACAAGAAAGGTCAGTTATTGCTTTCTCATAAGAACGCACGCGCTAAGCAAGGATGGGATAAGATTAACAATGCTCTCGAAACCAAGGAAGTTGTTAAGGGCTTCATCAAGTATCGCACGAAGGGCGGTATGATTGTTGACGTATTTGGTATTGAAGCATTCTTGCCCGGTTCTCAGATTGATGTTAAGCAGATCCGTGATTACGATATCTTTGTAGGTAAGACTATGGAGTTCCAGGTAATCAAGATCAATCAAGAATATAAGAATGTAGTTGTAAGCCACAAGGCTTTGATTGAAGCTGAACTTGAGGCTCAGAAGAAAGAAATCATCAGCAAGCTTGAAAAAGGTCAGGTACTTGAAGGTACCGTTAAGAACATCACTTCTTATGGTGTATTCATCGACTTGGGTGGTGTTGACGGACTCATTCACATCACCGATCTCAGCTGGGGTCGCGTAGTAGATCCTCATGAAGTGGTTGAGCTCGACCAAAAGTTGAATGTTGTAATCCTTGACTTCGATGATGAGAAGAAGCGTATTGCTCTTGGTTTGAAGCAACTCACTCCTCATCCATGGGATGCTTTGGATGCAGAAATCAAAGTGGGTGACAAGGTAACCGGTAAGGTGGTTGTTATGACCGACTACGGAGCCTTCGTTGAAATCGCTCCCGGTGTTGAAGGTCTCATTCACGTATCTGAAATGAGCTGGAGTAGCCATTTACGCAGCGCTCAGGACTTCATGAAAGTGGGTGATGAGGTTGAAGCTGTAGTTCTTACTCTCGATCGCACAGAGCGCAAGATGTCTCTCGGCATCAAGCAGCTCAAGGCTGATCCTTGGCTCAATATTGAGGAAACATATCCTATCGGCAGCAAACATGTTGCTAAGGTTCGCAACTTCACTAACTTTGGCGTATTCGTTGAGTTGGAAGAAGGTGTTGACGGCTTGATTCACATCAGCGACTTGAGTTGGACCAAGAAAGTTAAGCATCCGTCTGAAGTAACACAGATTGGTGACGAAATAGAAGTTCTCGTTCTCGAGATAGATAAGGACAATCGTCGTCTCAGCTTGGGTCACAAGCAGTGCGAAGAGAATCCTTGGGATGTATTTGAGACTGTATTCACCGTTGGTTCTATCCATGAAGGTACCATTATTGAAGAACGCGACAATGGTGATGTTATTCAGCTTGAATACGGAATTGATGGTTTCGCTACTCCGAAGCATTTGATTAAGGAAGATAAGTCTAAGGCTCAGTTGAACGAGAAGTTGCCCTTCAAGGTTCTCGAGTTCAACAAGGTAACTCGTCGCATTATCCTTTCTCATAGCCGTGTTTATGAGGATGTGCAGCGTGCTGAGCAGAAGGCAAAGGAAACTGCAGCTGCAGCTCCTAAGAAGTCTAACAACGACATTCCTACTATCCAGAATCAGGCTGCAACCACTTCGTTGGGCGATTTGGATGCTTTGGCTAAGTTAAAGGCTCAGTTGGAAGGAAATGCTGAAGCATAATTCTATCGAATTGTCATAGTAATTACTTTTTTCATAGTTTGTAGCGGTGGATTACCCTTTTGGGAGATTCCACCGCTCTTATTTTGTGACCTATTTACTGTTTTGTAACTTTGCAGTACTTCTTAAAGGGTCTGTTATGGAGAAATTTGAAGTTTATATATTGGGTTGCGGTTGTGCTGTTCCTACCAAATTGCACTCGCCTTCTTCACAAATTATCAATATTCGAGAGAAACTTTCGATGGTAGATTGTGGTGAAGGTACGCAGTTGCAGATGCGTTTTCATAAATTGCGCTTTATGAATTTGCGCAATGTGTTTATTTCCCATCTGCATGGCGATCATTGTTTTGGTCTTCTTGGGATGATTTCCACGTTTGGCTTGCTTGGACGGACGGGTGACCTCCATGTTTATGCGCCGGCGCAGTATGATGGGCTGTTTCAGCAGCAGTTGCAGTTCTTTTGTCGCGATCTTTCTTATCGCGTAGTGTTTCATGCGGTCGACACTACTGCTTATCAGATGATTTATGACGACCGTTCGATGTCAGTTTATACTCTTCCCCTTCTGCATGGGGTTCCTTGCTGCGGATATTTGTTTCGTGAGAAGCCGGTGTTGCCACATATCCGGCGCGATATGATTGATTTTTACGGTGTACCTGTTTCTCAGATTAACAATATTAAAAATGGTGCCGATTGGGTGCTTCCTGATGGTACAATCATTCCTAATAGCCGCCTTACGCGTCCTGCCGACCCGCCGCGCAGTTATGCCTATTGTTCCGATACGGCTTTTTACCCCGAACTGATTCCCCGGCTCGAAGGTGTCAGTCTGCTTTATCACGAAGCAACTTTCACGGAGGAGCGTGCCGAACGTGCTCGTATGCGTTTTCATTCTACTGCCCGTCAGGCTGCAATGATTGCTCGTGAGGCACATGTCGGTCAATTACTCATCGGTCATTATTCTGCCCACTATTCTGACGGTCGTCAGCTGCTCGAAGAGGCTCGTGAGGTCTTTCCGGACACTTTGGCAGCCAACGAAGGTATGGTGATCAAGGTATAAAAGGGTGAGGCGAATGTCGGCACGTGGTTCTTCTTGTTTATCTCATGTATTGCCTCACTACGATGTGGTTTGTGGGGTGGTGGAACTGAATGGGCGCATTCTTTGCGTGCGCAAGTCCGAAACAAAATATGCCTATACTTCTCATCGATGGGAATTTCCCGGTGGTAAGATCGAATCCGGCGAACTACCCGAGGCGTCGCTGAGGCGTGAATTGATCGAAGAATTAGGGCTTGAGGTGCAAGTTCTTCGTCATTTGTTGACGGTGGAGCATGTTTATCCTGATTTTTCCATCCGACTGAGGGCTTATCATTGCCGCCCTGTGGGTAATGAACTTCAATTGCGCGAGCATGAGGCCTTGCGATGGCTCCTAGTTGAGGAATTGGGCACTCTGTCGTGGTGCGATGCTGATGCACCTATCGCACAATTCCTGGTCGGAACGACTTTTTGATGTCCTTCCGGAAGGATGGCAGCCTGGAGGGCTGCTTGTCGTCGAAATCTTTTGGCTCAAATAATTTCCATCAGTTTGAAGAGGTGGAAAAGTTTCTTCGGAGAGTCTTGCGAAAACTTCTTTTTATATTTCCCAATGCAGTATTTTACGCTATCTTCTGTGCACGAAAACATGGAGGCCAGTTCTTTGTAGCCGATGCCGATGGATGCGAACCTGATCATCCTCTTCTCTTTTTCTGTCATTTCGATGGATTCTTCGATCCATTCTCCCTCACGAAGTGTATATACCATGTGGTTGAGGGGTGAGTAGATGACTTGTATTTCGTATTCAGGCAGGTAGGGAGCTTCAATTGTGTTGACAGCAAAAATGGTTTTCCCTTTTTCCGAAATTATCAGCGGATGGATTTTGATGGCTGCCAGCGCCGGTTTCCCCATAAATTCGAAACTGCGAATCTTGAAAGAGTTGATGATGGTACTTTTCTCGGCAATTTGATTGCCCAAAGTCTGCAGGTGCTGCCAACACCGGTCCTGACACTGCTGCAAGCGTGGCAAGTCGTCTGTGTCGGGTAATATGTTCATGGTCAAGAGGTCTTCGGCCAATTTTGTGTCGCGATAAATAGTTCCCTGGCTGTCGTGATAATAGAGTACCTCCTGACGATGGAAGTCCATGATATAATGAGGCGAATGGTACATGGCAGAAATTCTTTCAAGGGCCGTGCGAGAGCCGGTTAGCTCCTCATAAGGATCTTTGTCCGTATCGCCCAGTTCTGCGGTGTACGGAAAATAGAAGACACTGTTCTTTGTATTTATCATGAATTAGTAAACAATTTTGTTTGAAGTTTTGTTTATCCTAACACTTCAAAATAACAATTGCAAAATTACGTAATCTGATTGGATGTGATTACACAAAAAAGTGTGTAAAATTCAATTAGTAGGTCAATGTCCGTGGTCATGTTGTGCTTCCCTCTTCGTGAGGATGATTGTTGTCGGCCGTAGAAACTATTCCCATCGCGCCGGTCATTGAACAAATCTTCTTAAAATACGAATATTTGATAATAATAAGTGATTTTTCTAACAGAAGAAAGTGCTGAAGTTGCTTTTTTAGTGAGTTTATCATCCTGAAAAAGTCATTGCCACGGAATTTTAGTGACTTTGTCAAGGTGAAAAAGTAATTTCAACGAACTTTTTAGTCGTTTTGTTAAGTGACAAAGTATTCAAATTAACAACTACAACCGGTTTTGTTACGTGACAGAACCACTAAAACGGCTGTTTTACCCCTTTCTACGCTTGACAAAACCACTAAAATTGCCATGGAAATACCTTCTACACGTGATAAAAATAGTATTAACCCACTGATATATTGAATGTATATACCAGAATGTTAAAATGAAATGTAAATTTCAACAAATCAGTTTCATCAAAAACGTTTTTACAATTATATTTTCCGGTTTAACATTTTGAATAATGGTATAAATTTTGACTTATTAGTCCTCTGTGAGGCGTGAAAACAGGTTGCCGGACCAATGCGTATGGGTCCGTGCGGAGTGGGGCAGAAGATCGTAGGGGGATATAAATAGGAAAAGAGAGTACCTGAATGGCGATTCTGGCACTCTCTTACAGGGTTGAGATGCCGCTGCACCTCCTGCGGATTATTCGTATATATTCTATACTGAGTAAAAGTCGATAAGTATGTTATTGATAATGCTTTGTTTGGGCAGTTTTAGCCTGTCTCTTTTTACCTCTCTTACTAAGAGAGGTAAAACATAAGCATTGCAAAATTATGAAATTGTTGCAATATAGGCAAGTATTTTCTGCTGGAAATGAATTTATATTCTCTCTATACTGATTAAAAAACTCGTTGCCTGATGTGTATAGCTCATGTTCATGCAACCATTGAATTTTCTGTCCAGCATTAAATGTGTAGAACGCTGAAATTTTTCGTTTATGGGGAGATTTGTTCATCAAAAGTGTTGATTCATTCAACCATTTGTTCAACAATTTGCCTATTCTTTCGGCGGTCATAAATTAGAAACAGTTTGTTCTACGGATATATAAGTCAGAAGTGCCTATTTCTCTTACATCTCTTAGTAAGAGAGGTGAAAAATGAATCATAGAAAATCTTGTTGGGCACGTTTCGTTGCGTGCATGTTGAGGGCTTGTGAGTTTCGTGTGAGCAAACAAGTCTGTTGCTTCTATTGTTGTTGCAGCCGACTTATTCGCCTTTTTTATTGAGCAAGTCCGGGCGCAGTCGCCGCGTACGTTCGTAGGCCTGGTTCAATTCCCATTCTTTGATTTTTGCTTCGTTTCCGCTCAGCAAAATTTCGGGAACTTTCCATCCTTTATAGTCGGCCGGGCGCGAATAAATGGGTGCGGCTAGCAGGTTATCCTGGAATGAATCAGACAAGGCACTTTGTTCATCTCCAATCACACCGGGAATCACCCTCACAACAGCGTCGGTGATGGCTGCCGCAGCCAGTTCTCCGCCGGTAAGCACGTAGTCGCCAATGCTGATTTCCTTTGTGATGAGGTATTCGCGTATGCGGTAGTCAACGCCTTTATAATGTCCGCAAAGAATAATGAGATTTTCGGCCATGGAAAGTTGGTTGGCCATGGGTTGGTTGAATTGCTCTCCGTCGGGTGTTGTAAAAATGATCTCGTCGTAGTGGCGTTCAGCCTTGAGGGCAGAGATACATTCGTCGATGGGTTGGCATTGCATGACCATTCCGGCAAAACCTCCAAAGGGATAGTCGTCAACCTTGCGGTGCTTGTTGTGGGTATAGTCGCGCAGGTTGTGGATATGTATCTCGACGAGGCCCTTCTTTTGGGCGCGCAACAGAATAGACTGGTTGATGAAACCTTCCAGCATTTCTGGCAAAACAGTGATGATGTCAATTCTCATGATTTCTTACTACATTCTTGGGTGATGACCCATTCAGGGTGAATGGTTCTGCAAAATTAGCCAAATTCTTCCATTTGCCCGTTGATTCTTCCCGGCAATCCAAGTGAAGGCTTCGGTCAGGGTGCCCGACAGACGGTACAATCTCGGCCGGGCGTAAAAACTAAGGCATCAAGAGGAGATGTAATCGTAGTTTTTTCTGTAATTTTGAACTCCAATCATCAATTAAGGTATATGGACGAGAAAGCGCGAATCCTTCAGTTGCGCGATGAACTGCATCGCCACAATCATTTGTATTATGTAGAAAACCAACCGGAAATTAGTGACAAGGAGTTCGACGACTTGATGCGAGAGTTGATGGAGCTCGAAGCGCGTCATCCGGAGATGTTTGATGCCAATTCGCCTTCGCAACGGGTGGGCAGCGACTTGAATAACGATTTTGAGCAAGTGGAGCACCGCTATCCGATGCTTTCGTTGGCCAATACCTACAATCGTGCCGATGTGCAGGCCTTTTATGAGCGCGTGAGCAACGGACTGGGCGGTGAACCGTTTGATATTTGCTGTGAGTTGAAGTATGATGGTCTGTCCATTTCGCTCACTTACGAAGAGGGTCAGCTGGTGAGAGCCGTCACGCGTGGCGATGGAGTGAAGGGTGACGACGTAACAGCCAATGTGAAGACCATTCGCAGCATTCCTTTGCGCTTGACAGGCCATTATCTGCCTTCGTTTGAGATTCGTGGAGAGATATTGATGCCTTGGTCCAGCTTTGAAAGCCTCAATGCCGAGCGGGCAAGGTGTGAGCAGCCTTTGTTTGCCAATCCGCGCAATGCCGCTTCGGGTACGCTCAAGAGCAAGAACTCGGCCGTAGTGGCGCAACGGCGTCTGGACGCCTATTTCTATTATTTGTTGGGCGATAAATTGCCGGGCAACAGTCATCTCGACAATATGTCGGAGGCGCGCAACTGGGGCTTCAAGGTTTCTGACGCCATGCGTCGGGTGCACAACGTAGACGAGCTGTTTGAGTTTATCGATTATTGGGACCGCGAGCGTAGTCAACTGCCCGTGGCCACCGACGGCATCGTGCTGAAGGTCGACTCGCTCAGTCAGCAGCAGCGCCTGGGCTATACGGCCAAAACACCCCGTTGGGCCATCGCCTATAAATTTCAGGCCGAACGCGCCTGCACCCGTCTGAACAATGTGATCTATCAGGTCGGACGCACCGGTGCCGTCACGCCCGTAGCCGAAATGGAGCCCGTATTGTTGGCCGGCACGATGGTGAAAAGGGCTTCGCTACACAATCAGGACATTATGGAGCAGCTCGATCTGCATATTGGCGACCAGGTTTATGTGGAGAAAGCCGGCGAAATCATCCCTCAGATTGTAGGAGTCAATCTTGACGAGCGGCCAATGCTTTTGGGCGACCGCGTAAGCTTCATCAAGCGTTGTCCGGAGTGTGGTACGCCCTTGGTACGTTATCCCGGCGAAGCGGCATCCTATTGTCCCAACGATGTAGACTGTCCGCCGCAGCTCAAAGGCCGAATCGAACACTTTATCAGTCGTGACGCCATGAATATCGACTCGCTCGGTCCTGAGACAGTAGACGAATATTTTGAGAAGGGACTCATTCATGACGCCGCAGATTTATACCGTTTGCGCGTCGAAGACCTTTCTGGGGCGTGGGGTACCAAAATCAAGTCGGCCCGAAAAATCGTTGAGAGCATCGATCGCAGTCGTCAGGTGCCGTTTGAATGTTCGCTCTATGCACTGGGCATTCGCTTCGTGGGCAAAGTAGTGGCCAAACTTCTGGCACGCCATTTCAGTACGCTCGACGCCCTCATGCAAGCCGGAACGGAAGAACTCATGTCGGTCGACGGAGTGGGAGAAATCATTGCAGGAAGCATCCGTACCTACTTCTCCGACCCTCGTAACCTGGATTTGGTGGCTCGTTTGCGCGAGGCTGGTGTTTGTTTTGAAATGACATCATCGTCAGAACCCACTTCTGATCTGTTGGTAGGGCAGAGCATCGTTATCAGCGGTGTGTTTGAAAAGCATTCGCGCGACGAATACAAGCATATCATCGAGCAGCACGGTGGCAAGAACAGCAGTTCCATCTCGTCGAAAACCTCCTTCATATTGGCCGGCAGCAATATGGGACCGGCCAAACTTGAGAAAGCACGCTCCCTGGGGGTACGCATTGTAAGTGAAGACGAGTTCCTGGCGATGCTTTCCTGACGACAACCGAAGGGCTCAACCGCTTCATACCGCCCTTCATTGCGGGTGAAGGGGTGGCGGCGTCGGATGGTTTCGTTCAGCGCAGATGTCATTTCAGTGTGTGCAACGTGCACAAATGTTCAGTCCTGGGCTATAAAAAGCAACTGATTGAAAGAAATACTGCCTTTTTTATTGTAATTTTGCATGCTGCAAAGCATCATACGACTAACTATCATGAATAATATATTTACCGGATTGGGAGTTGCGTTGGTTACTCCTTTTAAAAAAGATTTCACAATAGACTTTGATGCGCTCGCTACTTTGTTGGAAAAGCAAGTAGAGGGAGGCGCAGACTTTTTATGTGTGTTGGGTTCTACGGCCGAAACACCTTGTCTGTCAGTCGCCGAGAAGTTACAGGTAAAAGACTTCGTGATAGAGCAGATAAAGGGACGTTTGCCCTTGCTGTTGGGATTTGGTGGAAATTGCACGCAGGAATTGTTGCATGAAGTCCGCGATTTCGACTTTAAAGGCATCGATGGAATACTTTCGGTATGTCCATTTTATAATAAACCGGCCCAAGAAGGCATTTATCAGCATTTCAAGGCTGTGGCAACCGAGGCGGGATTGCCAGTAGTGGTCTATAATGTTCCCGGTCGCACCGGAATCAATATGTCGGCCGCTACCACCTTGCGTTTGGCACGCGATGTAGAAAACATCGTAGCCGTGAAGGAAGCCTCCGGTAATGTGGCACAGATTGATGAAATCATCGCCGGAGCGCCCGATGGTTTTGAAGTAATCAGTGGTGACGATGCCATCACCTCCCAGTTGATACAAATGGGGGCCACCGGAGTGATTTCGGTCATTGGCAACGCTTTGCCGCGAGAGTTTGGCGCCATGGTTCATGCCGCTCTGTCGCGAAAGGCCGACGAAGCCAACACCTTGGATGGTCGTTTGCAGCCATTCTATCCGTTATTGTCGGTTGACGGCAATCCTGCCGGCATTAAGGCTATGATGTCCCTGATGGGCGAAGTGGAAAATGTGCTCCGTTTGCCATTGGTTCCGGCCCGTCGCGAAACAGTAGATGCTTTGGCAAAAGCCCTGCAACTCTTGTAAGGCATGACCTGTTGAAAAAGGATTTGTGACTGGCAAGAGCCCTGCTATCGATCCGTTCCACTATCACACTCATTCATTCATTTCTATTTTTTCTCAAGTACTGCATCCGTGAACAGCCAATTCCGCACTCCCTGTCAATATGTGTTGCTCATTGCAACAGTCAGCCTGCTGCTCGGATTGTGCGGTTGCTCGTCAGGAAAGTTTGTTGCGGAGGGCGAACAGGTGCTGTCGTCCGTTCGTCTGACTTCGCCCGAAGAAAAAATAGACTTGTCTTCCATGCGCGGATATGTACGCCAGGAAGCCAATGCCCGTTGGTTTAATATGTTTAAGGTGCCGTTGGGCATTTATTGTGTTTCGGGGCGTGACAGCACCAAGGGCTTCAACCGTTTCTTTCGTCGGATAGGTGAGGCACCGGTCATTTACGACTCCACACTGACTTCTTTTTCGCGCAACAGCCTTTCGATGGCCCTTCGCAACAAAGGTTACCTGCAAGCCGGCGCTACGGTGAGTCGGGTAGACAAACCGAAGAAGGTAAAACTCACTTATGAGTTACACCCCGGGCAGATGTATCGCATCAGAACCATCGACTATCAGATTGACAACTCCGAAGTAGCCCGGTTGGTAGAAGAAAACGAAGGGAAAAGTCATCTTCGTATTATGATGCCCTGCGATGCCGGCGTGCTGGATAAGGAGCGTGACCGCATAGTAGCCCTGTTGCATCGGAACGGATACTATAATTTCCTGAAAAATTACATTCGCTATGATGTAGATTCGATGGCCGGCCCCGACAATTTGAAACTTAAACTGAAGATTGAAGGAAAAACCATCTCGAAAGATACCGCCCAAGTCTATACCCGATACTGTATTCGGAATATCTTGGTCGATGTCAACCTGGAGAATGAGAACAATGCGGCCGTAGACAGCTTTGATTATTGCGGATTAAAGCTCCGCTATCATGGTAGCCGCCAGTTACGCCCTTCGGTCATCTTCTCCCAAATCAAGTTTGAACCCGGCCTTTATTATAACGAAGACCACATACAAGCCACCTATCGAAATTTCAACAACCTGCAAGCCTTGCGCTATGCGGTGATTCGCCTGGAACCGGCCGACAGTGCCCGCCTTGATTGTCATATCACCCTTCAGGCCAACAAGGTTAACTCCATTTCGAGCGAAGTGGAAGGTACCAACACGGCCGGAGACATTGGTGTGGCTGCATCGGTGAGTTTCACAAACCGAAATCTGTTTCGTGGCTCGGAAGTATGGACTACCAAGGTGAAAGGAGCCTTTGAAGCCATTTCGGGTTTGGAAGGATATAACGACCAGGACTTCGTTGAATTTTCGGCAGAAACCCATTTGAGCCTCCCGCAAATGCTGGTTCCGTTTCTGTCAAGTGAACGTAGGCGGAAGCTGAACGGAAATTCCGAACTGTCTTTCCTGTTTAATGCTCAGGAGCGACCCGAGTTTCATCGAAGGGTGGTAACCGGAGCGTGGAGTTATCGCTGGCAATCCCGCCAGAATCGTGTGCAACAGAAAATCGATGCCTTGAGCTTGAACTATGTGTTTATGCCTTGGATATCGAATACCTTCAAACGCGAGTACTTGGATAGCATCAGCGACCGTTCGGCCATTATTCGTTATAGCTACGAGAATCTGTTCATCATGAACAGCAGTTACAGCTATACGTATAATTCGGCAGGTGATGCGGCTAACGGAAGTATTTATCAGAAGAATGCCTATCAGGTTCATTTCAATGTGGAGTCGGCCGGAAACCTGCTCTATCTCATCGCTAATGCGGCGGGAACTAATCGCAATGAAAGTGGCGACCGCACCTTATTTAATATCGCTTTTGCGCAATATGTCAAGTTTGACCTTGATTATGCCCATAGCTTCTTGTTGAATGCCCGCAACTCGTTCGCCATTCATACGGCGTTTGGCTTGGCCATTCCTTATGGAAACGCCAGCATAGTGCCTTTTGAGAAACGATATTTTGCCGGTGGTCCCAACAGTGTGCGCGGTTGGTCGGTTCGAGAGTTAGGACCGGGTAACTATACCGGAAAAGATGGCAAGGTAGACTTTATCAATCAGACGGGAAACCTGAAGTTGCTCTTCAGTATGGAATGGCGTACGTATTTGTTCTGGAAATTTCATGGAGCCCTGTTCGTTGATGCCGGTAATATATGGAATACACGTAACTATGCGGAGCAAGAAGGCGGACAGTTTAAGTTCGACAAGTTTTATAAACAGATAGCTGCTTCGTATGGATTGGGCTTGCGTTTGAACCTTGATTATTTCATCCTTCGACTTGATTGGGGTATGAAAGCCATTAATCCTGCTTACGAAAGCGGCAAGCAACATTTCCCCATCATCAATCCCCACTTTGGCCGCGACCTTACTTTCCACTTCGCGGTGGGCCTACCATTCTAACCTTCCATTGGTCGGATTCAAAGAGCAGTTGCAGGCAGATGTCAGCCTGCTCGATCGTTTGGCCGGGCTTTCCCAATGAGTCGAGGCTGTAAAAGTGTTGTATTTGCAAATAAGCCCGTGCGTTGTCTTCGGCGGTGTCGGCTGCCAGTTTGAGCAACTTCACGGTGGGTGCTTCTTGGAGTTGACGTATGCTGTCAATGTCGGTTTGACTGATGTTGGAAGCCAACCATACCACCCAAGGGCGTGAATCTTCGGTGCAATAATTCAGTGCTTCGTCCAGTTCAAAGCGATAATAAGATTGGGCAAACCGAATGGCACATTCTTCGGCTTCTTGTTCCTGCTTCAAGATAGAGGATTGGCAGGCTGCAAGCAGATACATGATAACCGTCGTAAGGGTGAGACGGAGAAACGGTGTACTTGGGTTCATGCTGTCGGGATGGAGATGAGGGATGATGACAGAAAGAGGGAGGTACAACAAATCAATCGGGTTCCAAGCCAAGGCTGTTCTTGAGATTGGCGAATCCTTTGTTTTCTTGCATCAATTTGTTGACCAACTCGTGGGGATTATATCTCAGGGTTTGTTCTTTAGTAATATGTACGTGCAACTGGAGGTGAATGCTTCCATTGTCGAGCTTTTCCCGCAGGAAAGCCTCTATCTGGGGAAGGTAAGGCTTCATGAAGCTGTTGACAAATTCATTATTGGTCCATACTTCCACTTCACCGTTGTCGCGCAGTTGGATGGACATCTGTTCCATGCGTCCGCGTAGGGCAGATTCCTCTTCTGGCAGCCCTTTTGCATATTGCGTCCAGTAATAATTGAGCATATTGGGATTGATGGGGGCATTGCCGTATTGTGGTGCGGCTTCTTGCAACTTGGCGGGTGATGGCTCCTCAACCGGTTTGCTCGGTTTAAGTCTGATGGACGGTGTATGAATGGCTCTCAAAGTTGAGTTGGGCCTTGTCTGTTGGGATTGAGCGGGCTGGGCCGGCTGGGGTTGAGTCGTTTCGGCTGGCTGGGCGGCCGGTGGCACGTTTGCCGCTGTTGGTGGAGTGGGGCGCTGAACCGGTGGTTGGGCCGTTGTAGGCGCAGCTTGCGGGGTGGGTTGTGAGTCTTTAAAGAGAGGTTTAAGCTTCTGAGTAGGGCCAAGCCCGGAAGCATCGTCATTGTCGGAATTAGCAGCCTGCGCCAACTCAATCAAGGTGATTTCTACCGAAAGACGTTTATTAAAGGAGTAGCGATATTCATTGCTGCATTTGTCACAGGCACGTATGGCGCGATAGAGGAACTTGGGATGACAGCGTTGAGCCTGCTCAACATATTGTTGGCGCAGATGTTCAGAGGCGTCAAGCAATGTGGCTGTTGCGGCGTCAGTACAAACCAGAACGTTGCGCAAATGGCTGGCGAGACCGCCCATAAAAATTCCACCGTCGAATCCTTTATTGACAACATCATTAAACAGAAGTAGGCATTCACTGATGCGTTGGCCGATGAAAGCGTCGGTCATGCGGAAGTAAAAATCGGTATCGAGCAGTCCGAGACACTTCAATGCGCTGTCATAAGTGATGTTTCCGGCAGAGAAACTGGTTACTTGGTCGAACACGGAAAGTGCGTCGCGCATACCGCCGTCGGCCTTTTGTGCAATCAGGCTCAAAGCGCGCTCTTCGTAAGTAATCTGCTCGTTGGCAGCCACCTTTTTGAGCTGGCCGATAATGTCGGCTTCTTCCATTCGGTTGAAATCGAAGATCTGACAACGGCTCAATATGGTTGGAAGAATCTTTTGCTTTTCGGTGGTGGCTAAAATAAAAATCACGTACGAAGGTGGCTCTTCGAGTGTTTTCAGCAATGCGTTGGAAGCACTGGGTGAAAGCATGTGAACCTCATCCAGAATAATCACCTTATAATTTCCCAACTGGGGCGGAATACGTACTTGTTCGATGATACCTCGAATATCGTCGACGGAATTATTGGCTGCTGCGTTGAGCTCTTGGATGTTCATGCTTCTGCCTTCGTTGAATGAGATGCAACTTTCACATTCGTTGCAGGCTTCACCGTCGTTGCCGGGATGAAAACAGTTGATGGCTTTCGCAAAAATGCGGGCGCACGTGGTTTTACCCACACCGCGCGGACCGCAAAAGAGGTATGCTCCGGCTAATTTGTGATTAATGATGGCGCGTTTAAGCGTATTGGTCAGGGAGTGTTGGCCTACCACGTCGTCGAAGGTGGCGGGACGGTATTTTCGGGCAGAAACAATGAAGTTATCCATATAACGTAAGAGTCAATTTTGCTTTGAGGGGCAAACTTACAAAAAAAGCACGGAATAATGACTTCATTCTTCTGATAAACCCCAACCGTGTAAGGGAGCAATCAGCAGAAAACCATGACTTGCGCTTTTCGGATAAGGAAGCAGAAGTTGATGTGAAGGTCAGCGTATCTTCCAACCCCATTTGGCACGCTTTTTACCCTCGGAAGCAGCATATAATTGCTGAATGAGATAATAAGTTATGTTTTTCTGACAAATTGAAAGAATTTCTTTTTGCGATTAGTATATTTTGCATTACTTTTGTGAGAAATTCTTTTAAATTGAGTATGAATAAGAACGTAATTGATTGCTTCCTGTTGCATGAAAGATGGGAAGATACTTCCAAAACCATTCAAGGTTTGGGTGAACAGTCCGCAATATCTCATTATTATTTAATATCGGCAGGTTCAACAGCCCTGCCCGATGAGTTGTTTACTGATCGCGCATCCATTTTACAAGTGGAGTCCCCCTTATCAACTGCTGCGTATCTAAAAATGGCCGAGCAGGCTGATGCTCCTTATACATTGCTTTGTACCAAGTCGTCTCCGCTTTCGGCAGGTCCGCGCGCATTGCAGCGAATGGTGGACGTGATGAACGAGAGTGGAGCTGTGATGGTTTATGCCGACCATTGGTCGGTTGAGAAGGGCGAAATCAAGGCGCATCCTTTGATTGATTATCAGGAGGGCAGTTTGCGTAACGATTTTGATTTTGGATCATTACTGCTTGTTCGTACTGAAACGCTTAAAGCATATGCTGCTTCTCAGCCCAAAACGTGGCAATACGGCGGATTATATGACTTGCGCCTGTTTTGTCAGCGTCAGGGAACATTGTTCCATCTCAACGAATTGCTTTATACGGAAGAAGAAAGTGATTTGAGAAAGAGTGGCGAAAAGCAGTTTGACTACGTTAACCCGGCCCAGCGGTCGGTACAGCTTGAGATGGAACAAATCTGTACGGAACATCTCAAGGCCGTGGGCGCTTATCTCGCTCCTGACGAAATAGAGGATGTCAAGTTTGACGAAGAGACCTTCCGCTTGGAGGCTTCGGTGATTATACCCGTTCGTAATCGAGAGAAAACGATTGCAGATGCCATCGAAAGTGTGCTTAGTCAGCAGACATCCTTTGATTTTAATGTCATCGTGATCAACAATCATTCTACCGACGGGACAACGGCCGCCATCGAACGATTCAAAGACAATGATAAGGTGGTTCACTTGATTCCCGAGCGCAAAGATCTGGGAATTGGCGGCTGTTGGGATTATGCCGTGTGCAGTCCCTATTGCGGTAAGTTTGCCGTACAACTTGATTCGGACGATTTATACAGCTCAACCGATGTACTCCAGCGAATAGTAGATGCTTTTTATGAGCAAAAAGCCGCTATGATTATAGGAAGTTATGAGTTAGTCGATTTCCGTCTGCAGACATTACCTCCCGGCAAGATTGACCATCGTGAATGGACCGATGAGAATGGACGAAACAATGCCATTCGCATCAACGGATTAGGTGCTCCCCGTGCTTTCTATACTCCGCTTTTGAGAAAAATAGGTTTCCCCAACACCAGTTATGGCGAAGATTATGCTTTAGGATTGGTGGTATCACGTCGGTTCAGGATTGGCCGCATCTATGATGTGCTTTATCTGTGCCGTCGTTGGGACGGAAATTCCGATGCTGCGCTCAGCATTGAAAAACAGAACAAGAACAATCTCTATAAAGACCGTTTGCGTACCCTTGAGGTCTGCGCCCGCAAGCAGTTGAATGCTCGTAGGAATCATGAAACGGTAGAAAAGGAGGCGCTCCCTTTTTTTGAACAACAGCTCCGCGTGTGGCCGGACGTGGAGCGTAGATTTAAAGAACTGAGTCAAGTCGAAGTCAGAGACTTTGAATGGAGAGGCATATCGCTCTCGGCGCAGTTTAATCCGGCCCGTATGGTATCGACCGGAGCCAAAGTAGACAAGAAAACAATCAGTCAGCGGCCTTGTTTTTTGTGTGAGCGCAATCAGCCTGCCCAGCAGTTACATCTCTATACGGATGGCAAGTTCCAGCTGTGCGTAAATCCGTTCCCCATTCTTCCTTATCACTTCACCTTACCCATGAGGCAGCATGTACCACAGGAAGCGCGTCCGCAGTTATCGGCTTTGTGTGGTATGGCAATGCGTATGCCGGGTTTCGTGGTGTTTTATAATGGTGCGCAGTGTGGAGCGTCAGCTCCCGACCATGCCCATTTGCAACTGGGAGCCAAAGGCAAGATACCCTTGCAGCGCGATTGGGCCAAGGACTATGCCTCTGCTCTGGAGCCTGTGTATGTATTGCCGGGTGGACAGGGCATCTATCTGCTGCGTAAGTTTGTTTATCCACTTTTCGTGATGCGTCTCTCGGGTGAAGAGCGCCACTTCCTGCTTTTTGAGAAGTTGGTGGCCGCTTTGCCGCAAGTGGAGGGTGAGAGCGAACCCCGCTTCAACCTGATGGCTTGGAGGGAATGTTGCGAGGCAGGAAAAGATGAATTGGTATTGGTGTTGATACCGCGCCGCAAGTTACGTCCTGAGTGTTACAGTAAAGAGGGCGATGAACAATATCTGATTAGTCCGGGCAGTGTCGATATAGGCGGATTGATTATTACGCCGCGTCGCGAAGACTTTGACCGCCTGACGGGCGACAAAATTGCGGCCATCTTGCAGGAGGTGACGCTCAGTGAAACGGAAATAGAGGCATGCGTCAGGAAGATTCAGGCGTGTCCGCAGGTAAGCGTGGGCGTTGTATCGGGTCATGAAATCCGTTTTAGTCTGAAGGGCGACTATGCCGTCAATGGTGAAATCATTTCCAACGCAGAGGAAACCGCCGTTTATCAATGTGACCGTGTCTGCTGGCGCGGAAGTGAATATGCCGAGTTGGTTTTTCGCCCGTTGTCAGACGAGAATACCTTCACGCTCTTCGATGTGACCATTGGTAAGGCTTACCATTGGGAGCGACGGGAAAACCAGGTCTTCTCGGGTTCGCTCAAGGTGATAGTGGAGGATGGTGCACTGACAGCTGTCAACGAATTGTCGGTGGAAGACTATCTGGTCAGCGTTATCAGTAGCGAGATGAAGGCTACAGCCGGTTTGGAATACCTGAAAGCATC
>CALZOH010000033.1 GCA_945827465.1 uncultured Prevotellaceae bacterium | reverse complement strand
CCATCAGCCGTATCCGAAACGCTTCGCGTAACAAGTAGTGGATATCATCAATTTTTATAGTACGTAACGATGCAAGAAGCAATCCGATCTTTTCGGAATAGTTGCTTTCGTCTGGCAGCAATAGCCCTTGGGGTGCTGTGGTATGAAGTGGCGGGAGCATCGCCGGTTGACTCAACCGGCGGCAGGATGGTTACACTCGACGGAGTGAAGGTAACCGCCACCCGCCTTGACCCGACGCTATCAGCGCCGGCGCCTCGCCAACAATACGATTCGGAAGAACTCAAGCGCCGCGGCGCCGTCGACATGGGCGACGCCCTCAACCGATTCTCGGGCATCACCGTCAAAGACTATGGAGGTGCCGGAGGCATGAAGACCGTCTCCGTGCGCGGATTAGGAGCTCAACACACGGCCGTCAGTTACGACGGGATGATTGTAAGCGATGCGCAAACGGGGCAAATCGACTTGGGACGCTTCCGACTCTCGGCCATTACGGAACTGGGCCTCACGGTAGGCGACGACTTCGGACTGCTTCAGCCGGCCCGCACTGCCGCAGCAGCCGCCACCGTCAACATCAGCACCTTCCGCCCCTTCGGCACCAAGGCCTCGGGCATACCCTCGCGGCGCACCCTGCAACTGGAGCAAGGAAGCTTCGACCGCTACGGCGTTGACGGCCGCATCGACCAGCGCGTGTCAGAGCGCTTTGCCTTCTCGGCCATCGGCAGCTGGATGTTCTCAGGCAACGACTATCCCTTCACCTTGGTCAACGGGCTCACCGAAACGGAGGAGAAGCGAAGCAATTGCCGCATGACCACCTGGCACGGCCAGTGGAACGGATATTGGGACGTGGGCCGGAACTCCCTGCTCGACGCCAAGCTCTATTATTACGACAACAATCATCATCTGCCCGGCGTCGTGGTCTATTACAATCCCTACAGCAATGAAAAGCTACACGACCGCAATGCCTTTGCCCAGATGCGCTGGCTCAAGAGCCTGAACAGCAATTGGACACTGCAGGTGATGGGCAAATACAACTGGCAGGAGTCGAAATACACCAACCGCAGCGACATCTATCCCAACGGCATCCTGCTGCAGAACTATTGGCAACGCGAAGCCTACGCCTCAGCGCTGGTAGCCTACGAAGACCGCCAATGGGGCGTCTCGTATGCCGCCGACTACTTCTACGACGACCTGAACAGCAACCAGAAAGTGTTTAGCGACGTGGCCCGCCACAGCATTCTGCAGAGCCTGACGGCCAACCTTTCGTGGGGCCCGGTGCGCCTCTCCGGCCGATTGTTGGGTTCCATCTTCCGCAATCACGTATCAGCAGGCGAGACGGCCCTCAATGCAGAGCGGCTCACCCCCTCGCTGGGACTGTCGTACCGCCCCTTCAAACAAGAGGTCTTCTTCCTACGCGCCTTCTACAAAGATATTTTCCGCATGCCCACCTTCACCGAGAACTATTATTACCACCTGGGCAGCACCGACATCCTGCCGGAACGCACCCATCAACTCGGGGCCGGCATCACCTTCAACCGCCGCATGGCCGCGTGGTGGCCCGGCCTGAAGATCACCGTCGACGGATATGTAAACCGCATCAAGGACAAGATTACCTCCGTCCCCATCAACCTGCACGTGTGGCGTACGGTCAACCTCGGCGAAGTCCATGCCAAGGGAGTTGACATCAATCTCGAATCACGCTTCCGGCCGGCGCAGAAACACATGGTGACGCTGAGCGGGAACTACACGTTGCAGCATGTGGTAGACAAGACCTTCCCCGGCGGTCAAACCTACAATAAGCAGCTTCCCTACCTGCCGCGCTACTCCGGCTGCCTTTCGCTGGCCTATGAAAACCCGTGGGTCAACTTCTCGGCTAGCGGACAAGGGGCTTCCTCCCGTTACAGCACGCAGGAACATTCTCACGGAACGCAGTTCAAGGGTTACACCCTCATCAATCTCTCGCTCTGGAAGCCCTTCAGCCTCCACACGCTCCGGATGGAAGCGCGCGCAGACCTTCAGAATCTTTTCGACAAACAATACAGCCTCATCGCCGGCTATCCCATGCCCGGCCGAGCTTACCGACTGACATTATCCATACAATTCTAAATATTAATTGCAATGAAAAAGTTTTTTTACTTCATTCCTCTTTTGATGGCATGCCTCTCCACCTTTACGGCATGTAGTGACGATGACGACCCGGATGTTTACCGCAAATTCGAGCCCACGGCCTCCAGCGGGGCTTACGTCATCAACCAAGGTAACTTCTACAGCAAGATCAGCAGCTCTATCGGTTATCTGGACTATGGTAACGGTACGCTGACCGACAGTGTATTCGTAGCGCAGAACGGCATTCTGCCGGGCAACACCCTTCAGGATGCCGTGATTCACGGCGACTACTTCTTCGCCATCGCTTACGAATCGAACGTGATGTTCATCACCGACAAGAACACCCTCAAGTTGCAGAAGATGATTCCCACCCGTGCACCGCGCGACCTCGTGGCCGAAGACGGTTATGTGTACATCAGCAATTACGGAGGTTACGTCACACGCTTCAATGCGCGCACGATGACCCTTCTCGATTCGCTGCAAGTAGGTCCCAATCCCGAAGAGATGGCCCTGGCCAACGGTTATCTTTACGTAACCATTTCAGACGGTATGAACTACTCCAACGGTTATGCCAACGGCAAGAAGGTTGCCAAGGTGAACCTGGCTTCTTGGAAGGTCGAGAAGTACATCGATGTAGAAGTTAACCCGACACTGATTACGGCTGACGCTGAAGGCAACGTGTTCGTCATCTCCATGGGCAACTACGCCGACATTCTGTCAACGGTACAAAAGATCGACGCCAACGACAAGGTGACCGTCCTGGGCAATGCCACGATGATGGCCGTATCGGGAACGACGCTCTACACCATCTACAGTTATACCAACTGGTCAACCTACGAGACCGTGAACACCTACTACAACTACAACACTCAGACGGGTGCCGTCGTGAAGAGTGGCGCTTTCGATGTCGTTAAGTATCCCAACGGTATTTCAATCGACCCCGTCACCAAGCATCTGTTCGTTACCGCTGACCCGGCCGGCGACTACGGCGCCAACTACAAAGGTGCCGGCACGGTAAGCGAGCTGGACACTAATGGTAATCTGCTGAACACTTACGCAACCGGTGTGCACCCCGCTCATTTGGTTTTCAACGTTAAGTGATTTCGCGTTATATGCGCTATTTCTATTCATTGTTCTTAGTCCTGACCTTCCTGGTTGCCTCTTGCAGTCAACCGGGAAGGTCTTCGGACTTATCTTCGGCCGACACACTTCAGCTGAAGTATGCCAGCCTACTCCATATCTATGCTTATCCCGACTACCACGTGGTGGTCATTGACAATCCCTGGAAACCCGGCCGGGAGCTCCATCGTTACCTATTAGTGCCGCGCGGAAAAGACGTGGTCAACCTGCCCGAAGGTACCCGGGTGCAGGTTCCCGTAGAGCGCATCACCTCAGCCACCTCGGTTCACGCCCATCTGCTGATGGAGTTAGGGGCCCTGTCACAAATTTCGGGCATCTGCGATTTTGAATACGTCCACGACTCAACCATCATTGCTGCAGTAAACAGCGGAAGGATGCTCAACTTAGGGAGTGCCCTTCAACCCAATACCGAGCTCATCATTTCCGGCAAGACCGAAGCCATGCTGGTGTCGCCCTTCGACCAATGCGGCTACGGCGCCCTCGAGCGCACCAACATCCCGCTGATTGAATGTGCCGACTATATGGAAACCTCGCCCTTGGGGCGCGCCGAATGGATACGCTTCTACGGATTGCTGACCGGACATGAGCAGCGGGCCGACTCCATCTTCCGCCAAGTGGAGAGCCGTTACCTGTCACTTTGCCAACTGGCCGCCGAAGCCGACAGCCATCCTACACTGATGTGCGACGCCATGAACGGTGCCGCGTGGTATGTTCCCGGCGGTGAGAGTGCCATCGGCAAGATTTATCAAGACGCCGGAGCTACATATCTCTTTGCCGACTACAAGGAGAGCGGTAGCGTGCGTCTTTCGTTTGAAACAGTCTATCAAAAAGCCAAGGACGCTGACTTCTGGTTTCTGAAGTACGGCGCAGCCGAGCCCTATACCTATCAGTCGCTGCGGAGCGAGAAGGAGCAGTATGCCCGCTTCCGCCCTTACGTCAATCAGCGCATCTTTGCCTGCAACACGCTGCAGGTGCCCTTCTATGAGCAAGAGCCTTATCACCCCGACTTGTTGCTGGCCGACATCATCAATATTCTTCATCCCGGTTTGCTGAAGGACCACCGCAACCGTTTCTTCACTCCCCTGCCATGAGACGAAAGAAAGGACTATTCCTGTTGGTGTTGGCACCGGTGGTCATCGGGCTGTTGTTCCTGCTCAACCTCTTTTGCGGATCGGTGAATTTCTCGCCCGCCGAGGTGTGGCTGGCCCTGACGGGCGGTGAGGCCGACCCCACGGTTTCGTTCATCGTGTGGGAGTCGCGCATGCCTTCGGCTGTCACGGCCCTGCTTTGCGGCGCAGCCTTGGCGGTGAGCGGCCTGTTGTTGCAAACGGTATTTACCAATCCGCTGGCCGACCCTTCCATTCTGGGCATCAACTCAGGCGCCAGTCTGGGAGTAGCCTTGGTGATGCTTTATTTAGGCGGCAGCTTTATGGCCGGTTCGTTCCACCTCTCGGGTTTCCTGCTGATTCTTGCTGCGGCGTTTGTAGGCTCTTCCGTCATCATTGCACTGCTTCTGCTCTTCTCTTCGTGGGTGAAAAGTTCGCTGATGCTGCTCATCGTGGGCCTGATGATCAGTTACCTCACCGGTTCGCTCATTTCGCTGTTGAACTATGTCTCTACGGCGGAGGGCGTACATTCTTATATCGTATGGGGACTGGGCAACTTCAGCGGCGTGAGCCGAGCTCATCTCCTTCCTTTCTCTATAGTCCTGCTGTTGGGGTTGGGAGCTGCCACGGCCTTGGTCAAGCCACTCAACGCCCTGCTGTTGGGCGAGAACTATGCGGCCAACTTAGGTATCAACCTCCGCCTCACGCGCACACTGCTACTATTAGTTACGGGTGTGCTCACCGCTGTGTCGACAGCTTACTGCGGTCCGATTTCATTCTTGGGACTGGCTGTTCCGCACATGGCCCGCCTCTTGTTGGGCTCGGCCGACAATCGGCTGCTGCTGCCACTCACGCTCTTCACGGGCGCGGCTTTAGCCCTGCTCTGCAACGTACTCTGCACGCTGCCCGGCGACCGTGGTCTGATTCCACTCAATGTAATTACTCCCTTCTTCGGCGTTCCGGTGATTCTCTATGTCATCATCTTCAAGCGCAAGTATCAGGCTTTTTAAGTCGGAGCAGTGTGTGTTTCGCGGATTTGCCTTAACTTTGCCGGAAAATAGTTGACTTCCATGAATGAGATCATCACCATCGTAACCATCTTGGGTTATTTCTTGCTATTGCTGTTGGTATCGCACCTCACAGCACGTGATTCTTCCAATGATTCCTTTTTCCGCGCCGGCCGACGTTCGCCGTGGTTCCTGGTTGCCTTCGGCATGATAGGTACCAGCGTGTCGGGTGTAAGCTTTGTCAGTGTGCCCGGCTACGTAGGCGTTACGCAGATGACCTATTTGCAGATGTGCATCGGCTTCTTCTTCGGCTATTTGGTTATCGCCTTCCTGCTACTACCCATGTATTATCGGCGCGGTCTGACGAGCATTTACTCGTACTTGGAGCAACGCTTCGGCTTGGCTTCGCAGAAGTCGGGCTCGGTGTTGTTCCTGCTGAGCAAGATGACGGGAGCCTGCGCCCGCTTCTACCTGGTGTGTCTCATTCTGCAGCAATTTGTATTCGAGCGTTTCGGCGTGCCGTTCGTGGTAACGGTGCTCATCATCCTCTTGCTCGTCTGGCTCTATACGCGTCGGGCCGGCATTCGCACCCTGGTCTATACCGATTCGTTGCAAACACTCTGCATGCTCACCGCTTTGGTGGTGGTCATCGTATTGGTGATGGGGAAAATGAACTTGGATTGGGGCGCATTGTGCCAAACAATAAGTGAGAGTGAATACAGTCGAATCTTCGTTTGGGACGACTGGATGTCGAAGCAGTCGTTCTGGAAACAATTCCTGAGCGGTGTGTTTGTAGCCATTGTCATGACTGGTCTCGACCAGGATATGATGCAGAAGAATCTGACTTGTAAAAACCTGCGGGAGGCACAGAAGGATATGTGTACTTACGGAGTATGCTTCATTCCTGTCAACTTCCTGTTCTTGGTATTGGGCGTATTGCTCTACACCTTTGCGGCCGGCCAGGGCATCGATGTGCCGGCCAAGACCGACCAGCTCTTCCCCATGCTCGTACAGGAAGGATGGTTTGGCTATGGTGTCACTGTGCTCTTCGTACTGGGTATTGCCGCCGCTGCCTTTTCAAGCGTCGACTCAGCCCTGACGGCCCTGACCACCTCGTTCTGCATCGACATCCTCGATATTGAGAAGAAGCAACTCGACGAAGTGCGGGCCACACGCATTCGCCGCCGCGTTCACATCGCCGTTGTCTTCGTCTTTGTCATCTTCACCCTCATCTTTAAGGCACTCAACAGCACGAGCGTGATCGATGCCATTTATATTATGGCCTCTTACACCTACGGACCTCTGC
Source organism: uncultured Prevotellaceae bacterium (assembly GCA_945827465.1). GTDB lineage: Bacteria > Bacteroidota > Bacteroidia > Bacteroidales > Bacteroidaceae > UBA6382. The sequence goes on along the minus strand of CALZOH010000033.1, from coordinate 11,613 downwards.
TGGGTCTCTTTGCCTTTGGTCTATTCACACGCAAGATGCCTCGCGACCGTTTCATCCCCGTGGTGTGCGTGCTCTCGCCCGTCATCTGCTATGCTCTTTCAGTCATTGTTCCGCAATATACGGGCTACCAGTTCGGCTACGAGCTGCTCATGTTGAACGGTCTGCTCACCTTTGCAGCTCTTTGGGGGCTTTCGCTGCGCCATCGCACGGATTGAGAGAAAGGCTTGCGAAGAGATATTTCGCCTGTTCGACAAAAAAAGATGGATTTTGTTTCGGATTTCAGATTGATTTCAGATTGAGGTGTCACCTTTGCATCGAGAATTGTAAATCATAGTAATTATCATTATCCAACAACAACCATGAAAAAGTATTATCAAATCGCCCTCGTGGCCCTCGTGTGCCTGTTCTCTTTCCAAGTAACCGCTTGCGCCGACAACGACAAGCCCATTGATTTCACCCAACTGCCCACTGCGGCCCAACAACTCGTGAAGAAGTATTTCCCGACACAGAAGGTAGCCGCCACCACCGTAGAGTCGGGTCTGCTGCAGAAGAGTTACGACGTCGTATTTGCCTCCACCGACAAGATTGAGTTCGACAGCAAAGGCAATTGGACCGAAATCAGTTGTCGCAAGTCGGCCGTGCCCACTGCCTTAGTGCCTGCCGCCATCACCAACTACGTGAAGAATACGTATGAAGGCAGCACCATTCTCTCCATCGAGAAGGAGCGCAACGAATATGAGATTCACCTGGCCAACGGCCTTGAGATTACATTCAACAGCAAGTTCCAAGTCATCGACATCGACTAACCCTCTCTATGCAACGTATCTTCCGAACCCTCCTGGGCAGCCTTCTGTGCTTCCTGCTTCTGCCGTCCACGCTCCGGGCCGACAACGAACGGGCCATTACCTTCGAACAACTGCCGAAGGCCGTGCAGCAAACCATCACCCGCCATTTCAGCCCGCGCAAAGTGGCCCTGGTGATGATGGAAAGCGACTTCCTCGAAAAGAACTACGACGTCATCTTTACTACCGGTGAGAAGGCCGAGTTCAACGGGAACGGTCTTTGGACCAAAATCAACTGCCGTCACTCCGCAGTGCCTGCAGCACTGATTCCCGAACCCATCTCCACTTACCTCGCCACCCACCATCGTGGCAAGAAGGTGGTGAAAATGGAGCGCGGCAAGAAAAGCTATGAAGTCACCTTAGAGAATAAGAAGAAGGTCAAGTTCAATCACCTCTTCCGGGTGAAGAAGAAAGATTAGCACGGCATCAAGGCCGCATACATACAAGTAGGAGGGCATCCCCATCGGGGTGTCCTCCTACTTGTATCTGCGTTCGCAGCGGGAGCGTTACTTCTTCAGCTCGGCCAGCTTGACTTCGGCAATGGCAGCTTTGCCACGAGTGATGAGAATGCGGGCATCGCTCGCCGTAGTGGCCTTGAAGGTGTAGGTTTCGGGCTTGCCCTGTGGGGCCTTGTCGACTTTCCCCTTATACACGGTGAGGAACTGTCCGCCTCCGCCCGAGAGCTGTATCTCGAATTCGGCATTCTGGCTGCGCTCGCCCCACGTGATGTCCATTGTGGAGGGTTCGGCCTCGTCGCGCAAGGTGAAGGTGACGTATTGTCCGGCCTCGGCCTGCCAGAGCGTGGTGGCCTTTTCATCGGTGAGGTACTTGGCTTCGCCTTTGCCGCCCGAAAGAACAACGGTCGGAGGCGGAGCGGTTTGTTGGGTGGTCTGTTCGCCATAACCCGTCACGGTGAAACGACCTTCCAAACGAGTATCGACAGATGAGGCGGCTACCATCACCTTGAAGGTTCCCGGCTCTACCACCAGGTGACCGTCGGCATTCATCAGGACCAAATCGCGAGGTTCGATGGTGAAATTCACCTGCTTGGTCTGGCCCGGTTCGAGGCTGACGCGCTCAAACCCTACCAGGTTTTTCTCGTAGGTGGTGACGCTGCTCACTTCGTCGCGCACGTAGAGCTGCACCACTTCGTCGCCGGCGCGCTTGCCAGTGTTCTTGATGTTACAGGTTACATGGACGGGCTGGCAGTCAGTCACCGTGGTCGGAGTGATGGTGAGGTCGGAATATTCAAAGGTAGTATAGCTCAGTCCGTAGCCGAAGGGATAGAGGGCACCGGCCGCGCGGGTCATGCCACCCTTGGGGCCCTTGCCGGTGGAGCCGTTGACCTGCGAAGCAGGCTTGGCGGGGAAGTTGAAGGGTATCTGTCCCACCGTCTTGGGGAAGGTCACCGTGAGTTTGCCTCCGGGGTTGATGTCGCCAAAGAGGGCTTCGGCCACGGCGGTTCCGCCCTGCGAACCGGGATACCAGGCTTCGAGAATGGCGGGAACGTGTTTGTCGGCCCAGTTGATGGTGAGCGGTCGTCCGTTGATGAGCACGAGCACCACGGGTTTGCCGGTGGCCATTATGGCCTGGAGCAGGTCAAGCTGTCGGCCGGGAAGGTCCAGACCCGAGCGCGACTTATTTTCACCGCAGGTGCGAGTGTTACCGCCCAATACGACAATGGCCACGTCGCTGTTGCGGGCCTGTTCCACGGCCTTGTCAATCTCGCTCTGCTCTTGCGGCGTGAGCGGTTCGCGTATCAGTTCGCTCTCGGGCCAGTTGGCATCTACCAAGTCACACCCTTGGGTATAGACCACCTCGGTACCGGGGGCGGCTTTGGCCTTGATGCCATCGAGAATGGTTGTCACGTCAACAGCCAATGGGCCATAGTGAGTGAGCACGTGACTCTTGGCGTCGGCATTCGGTCCGCACACGAGAATGCGCTTCAACTGTCCGCGCTGCAGGGGCAAGAGGTTGCCGGCATTCTTGAGCAGTACGAGCGACTTGCGGGCTGCTTCGAGCGATACGGTCTGATTAGCCGCGGAGTTGACTTCGTCGTCGGCCGCCTTCAGGTCGGTTTGGTAGGGCTGGTCGAAGAGGCCTACCAAGAATTTCACGCGCAGAATGTCTCTCACGCGGTCGTCGATGGTCTTCATCGAAATGGCCCCCTTCTTAATCAGGTTGCGCAGCGGCTCCACATACGACTCGGTGGAGCGGAAGGTGCATCTGACGTTCAGACCGGCCCGCACGCTTTGCAGCACCGACTCTTCCATATCCTTGGCCGTATGGTGTTTCATGTAGAGGTATTCCACCGCATCGCTGTCGGAGACCACGTAACCCTTAAAGCCGAATTCCTTGCGCAGGCGTTCCATGAGCCAGTAGTAGCTGCTCTGAATGGGGAATCCGTCGTAGTCGTTGTAAGAACTCATCACGCCCAGCAGTCCGGCTTCGGCAATGACGCGACGCCAAGGGTAGACGTGTATCATCTCGACCTCGCGAGGCGACATCTGAGGGTCACAGCGCGAGAAGCCCTCGCGGGCCCCCTTGTTGTTGCTGTAGGCAATGAAGTGCTTGCCCGTGGCCGCCACCTGATAATCGGTTTGCAGTCCTTTGGCCATTTCCACGCCGAGTTCGGCCACCAAGTAGGGCGACTCGCCGTAGACTTCTTCGTAGCGGCCCCATCGCTGGTCGCGCCCCACGTCGAGGATGGGGGCATAGACGTTGGTGTAGCCGAGCAGTCGGCCTTCGCGACCGGTAATATAGCCGATGCGCCTCACCAGGTCGCGATCCCAAGTATGGCCCAGGCCGAGTTGGGTGGGAAAGTTGGTGGCCTTGTAGGCTTCCACGCCTCGGATGCCCTCGTTGGTCATGTCGGCCGGAATGCCCAGGCGGGTCTCTTCTACAAAGAAGCGCTGCACCTCGTTGATGGCCCAGGCATGGCGTGATGCCGGCCACACGTTCGGATTGTCCGACGGAGGAAGGCCCCATTGCTTGAAGCCGTTGAGATGCTCGTCAATGGCCCCGATGCCGTCCTTCCACAGCGCCTTCTTCCATTCGGGCGTGGGCAGGTCGTCCTTGAGTACGCGGCCGTATCCGTAGAGCGTAACCATCTGGCAGGTCTTCTCCTCCACGGTCATTTGGCCGAGCAGGTTCTCCACGCGCGCCTCGATGGGTGCCGTGGGGTCTTCGTAAATATCTTTCTGCCCGTTCTTGTTGAAGTCGATCCATCCTTTCTGATAGATGGCGTTCTTGGGAGGTTGATAAGTAGCGGTGAGTTTCACTTGCGGGTTTTGCTGAGCCAACAAGCTGCCTACTATGAGCGAGCCGGCCAAGGTGAGGGTCATGTGTCGTAATTTCATTGAGATACAAGAATAAGAAATTGTGCTGCAAAAGTAATCATATTAAGATAAACACATGGTTTACCTGCTCTAAAAAAGCCTTCATCTTGAACCGCGAGAGGGCCGGCCGCAGGGCAGCGTTTCATTCACTAAAGCCTGACTTGGCAGTGAGTGGATTTGTTTGTAACTTTGCGCGGTCATTAACAATAGCATTCTATGGGAGTTTGTTGGCAAGGATTTAAGACGTTTTTCAAGATCGGCAGCTTTACGCTGGGCGGAGGTTATGCGATGATACCCCTCATCCAAGAGGAGGTGGTTAATCGTCACAAGTGGATCACAGAGGAAGAGTTTCTGGACCTGATGGCCATTTCTCAGACCTTACCCGGAGTATTCGCCGTTAACTTCAGTATCTATATCGGCCACCGCCTTCGTGGTCTGAAGGGCAGCCTTTCCTTGGCCGCGGGTACGGTGTTGCCCAGCTTTCTCATCGTGCTCGCCATTGCCCTTTTCTTCACCACCGTGGGTGACAGCCGTCTGATCGAGGCCGTGTTTAAAGGCATCCGTCCGGCTGTCGTTGCCCTCATCGCCGCACCCTGCATCAAGTTGGCACGCACAGCCCATATCACGCTGAGCAACCTATGGCTCCCCGTCTTTACGGCCCTGGCTATTTGGTTGATGGGAATCTCGCCCATCTATATTGTTCTATTGGTTGCCGTCGGAGGTTTTCTGTATGGCAAATTGGTTAAAAGTTAAACTGAGCGCACAATGATTTTCCTACAACTGTTTATTGCCTTTCTAAAGATAGGGATCTTCGGATTTGGCGGAGGATATGCCATGATTTCGCTCATACAGGGTGAAGTGGTAACGAGTCACAAGTGGTTATCGAGTTCCGAGTTTACCGACATCGTGGCGGTGAGCCAGATGACGCCGGGCCCGATAGGCATCAACTCTGCCACCTACGTAGGTTACGCCGCCGTAGTGGGCGAAGGATATGCACCCTGGATGGGAATCCTGGGCAGCGTAGTGGCCACACTGGCCGTGGTGCTGCCCAGTTTCTTGCTGATGATTGTCGTAATCCGTATCTTTCATCACTTCCACGACCACCCGGTGGTCAAATCCATGTTAGAGTTGTTGCGTCCCACCGTGGTAGGACTCATTGCAGCCGCAGCATTACTCTTAATGACGGCCGAGAACTTCGGTACACCCACAGAGAGCCCCTGGCAGTTCGGCATCAGTCTCTTCATCTTCATCTTTACGTTTATCGGTACGCAATGGATGAAGATACATCCTATTCGCATGATTGTCTATTGCGCCATCGCGGGATTGCTATTATACTATTGATTCACCACTATTCTTCATTGGAGAAAATCCAGTATCCTTACACCTATTGCTCATCTCTGCCCGGATATAGAGCAGACTACTCGGTATTCCTTCCTTACTCACATCATGAGTTAGTCCGGACTACTCAGTATTTTTGTCTACTCATGTTGTGAGTTAGTCCGACATACTCGGTATTTTCTTCAACTCATGAAGTGAGTTGGCTTGGCATACTTAGTATTTTTTCTTACTCATGACGTGAGTTGGTCTTGCATACTCGATATTTTCATCAACTCATCATGTGAGTTACCACCGCATACTCGGTATGCTTGATTCACTCACAGCACGAGTTGGCCAACCTAATTAGTATGCTCTACTTACTCATCACGTGAGTTAGTCTGTTATACTCAGTAGTCTCGGCTTACTCACCACGTGAGTATGTCTTGAATACTCAATACGACAGACCATCCGCAATGAAAGATAGACATTCCTACTAAGTACAAGAAAAACCTGCAACGCGAGGAATAAGGCGTTGCAGGCTGTTGATGGAAATCCTACAGTGAGTGCTACTTCCCTGTAAGAGATTTGATGGTGTCTACTTCTTCCTGGCAGAACACGCTACCATCCTGACGGAAGATGTCGTGGAACCAGAGTTTGGGTTCCTTCTGATCGGGCAGGGGTTCATCCCAAGCGAAAATGGTGTTGGTCTTGCCTGATACAAATCCCCAGTTGATGGCGACCACCTTGTTCTCCTTGAGCAATGGCATCACCGTCTGGAAAAGACTGTTGTTACGACGGGCCATATACTCCGTACAGATGAGCGGACGGTTGAACATCTTGAGGTATTTGATGCAAGCGGCGTGGTCGTCACGGTCGTTATAGTTGTGGTAAGAGATCACATCGGAGTTCTCCAATTGGAAAGCATTGAGAGGCGCGAAGCTGTCTGCCCAATTCCAAACGCCGCACGTGAGGGGTTGCGACGGATTCACCTCGCGAGCCCATTGAAATACCTTCTTGAGCATGGGTAAGGTGCTTACTCCGTGATTGCTGTTACCCGGCTCGTTCCAGAGGTCCCAGAGCAGAATACGCTCGTCGTTGCCAAAGGTAGTGAGCAAGTCTTTCACGTACTTTTCCAATTTCGGATAGAGGGCGGCAGTATCTGCGCGCAGAGAAACAGAAGGATCTTGTACCCAACCGGAATTGTGAACACCGGGTTTAGGGTCGGGTTGCTTGCCATAGCTCGACTCGGCGTTCCAACAATCGTCGAAGATGCAGAAGAGCGGAGTGATTCCATGATTCTGACAGATGGTGAGGAAGTCGCCCATGCGTTCCTTCAGACCTTCGGGATCGTTTTCATATACCACACTGCTGAGGTAAACGCGCAGCGTAGTGAAGCCCAAGTCTTCGGCCCAGGTTAATTCGTGGTCGATCTGATCGTGGTTGTAGGTATCCTTGCTCCACATTTCAATCTGATTGATGGCATCAGCGTTGATATAGTCGGCTCCGGCCATCCAAGGCTTTTGCTCATACCAGGCGTTGGCACGCTCTTCGGTCCAGCGCTGGGCGGTGGGTTGGGGCTGGCCTGACTGGCAGGCGTTCAATGCGAACATCAATGTGCCCAGGGCACATACGAATAAACTCTTTACTTTCATTGTTTGTCTTTTATGGAATGATGATTTGTGAATCGAAAAAAGGGTGATTGTCATAAAAATCCCCTGCTATCGGCAGCTACTCCGATGGCAGGGGATGAGGGTGGGTTGATTAGAACAACTTTTCAGGATATACGCCGTCTTCAACCAGTTTCTTGATCTTGGCTACGGTTTCGGGGCGATCTTCGGGATAGGTAACGCCGAACCACTTGCTGGTGGTGTCGAGCACTTCAACGGTGGCAGTACCTTCTTTGATGAGTTTGTCAATCATCAAGGGGATGAAGAACTCAGCCTTGAGGTTCTTCTTGGTCGACTCCAGACCGAGGAAGTACTTGAAGTACTCAGCGCTGTGAGCGAAATAGTCGGGAGTGAAGCCCCAGAAGTTCATGCTCACGGGTGTGGTGTCGGGGATGGCTACCCAGGTGCTCTCGTCTTCGCTGAGATATTTCACCTCACCGTCTTCCTTGCGCTCAATCTTGGTGCGCTCAACCACGGTCTCGAGGAAGTTGCCTTCGCCCGTAGCGCATACACCGCGTGAAACGGTACCGCTTTCGCTCAACGTGTTGCCTACGCGGAAGCCTACCATGGAGTACTTACCCGTACTACCTTCAGGCAGTTCGCTGAGGAACTTGCCCATTACGTTGAAGCTGTCGCGACCATAGAAGTCGTCGCAGTTGATCACGGCAAAAGGTTCCTTGATCACATCCTTACCCATCAGTACGGCGTGGTTGGTTCCCCACGGCTTGGTACGACCTTCGGGCACTGTGAAGCCTTCGGGCAGGTCTTCCAATGACTGGAACACTACCTCTACGGGCAAATGACCTTCGTACTTGCTCACCACCTTCTCGCGGAAGTCTTTCTCGAAGTCCTTGCGAATAACAAAGACCAACTTGCCGAAACCGGCGTTAATGGCATCATAAATGGAGTAGTCCATGATTGTTTCACCATTGGGGCCCAGACCGTCCATCTGCTTCAAGCCTCCATAACGGCTGCCCATACCGGCAGCAAGTAAAAATAATGTAGGTTTCATATGTAAATTATTAAATTAACGTGCATTTTTACTGACTACAAAAGTAGTGTTTTTTTATTTTACCGACAAAGAAACTCCCACAAAAGCGGGCATACTTCTCTTCTCGCCCAAAAGGGTTGTCAGGATGTCGTCATCGCCGAAGTGGCGGCAAAGGCGCTTCATCTCTTTCGCGGTAACGGGAATCACGGTGCCGTGGCGCGGGTGGAAGTTCATCGTGACCGGCCGGTCGGTCTTGCGGAAGTGCTGCAAGTCGGTAGTTTCGGTAAACTCATACCGACCGTTCATATAGACGTCATACATCAGAATGTATTTGTCCTGCCCTATCAACTTAAACACGCCTGCCCCTTCGACGGCATCGCGCGTCTGCTGCTTATAGTCGGGTTGCTCGTCCCATCGGCCGGAGGTGAGGGCACGTGTGGTGGCCACTTTGATACCGTTGCCGTGGCCTTCGGTCTTGTAGAAAAGGTGGAAGAGACCGTCCTTCTCCACAATGTCGCCATCGATGCACGACTTGCCGTCGCGAGGCAGGAACAAGGGGCGAGGCTCGCCTTCCAAGTCGGTGAAGTCGGCATTGGCATAAGCATAATAAATCATGTCGGCCCCGTCGCCGTGCTTCATCGACCAGTAGAGCAGGTATTTCCCGGCCTGTGCATCGTAGATGGTCTGGGGCGCCCACACGCGTTTGAGATCTTCCTGACCGGCATACTTCTGCTGGATGTTGACCACAGACGAGGTCCAGTCTATCAAGTTACGACTCTTGAGCAAGACCATGGCGCGGTTGGAGTCCCAGCCCAAGGCAGAGCGCATGTCGGTCACCACCATGTAGAACCAGCCATTGCGGCCGCGCAGGATGTGAGGGTCGCGCACACCTCCGGTCTGACTGATGGCCTGCGAGGAGAGGATGGGGCGGTCGCCATTGAGGGCCTGATAAGTGAAGCCGTCGCGGCTCAGGGCAAAGTGAATGGCTTCTTCACCCTCACCGTTGCCGGTGAAGTACGCAAAGAGGTAGCCCTTATATTTTCGTTCGCTCTTGGCCTGGGCGGTGAGGCCGAGGGTGAGGCCGAGCGTAAGTAGCAGCAGGTGGATGTTTCGTGTCATAAGCGTTAATGCGATGGATGATTCTTTCTGTTTTACGATGCATGCAAAGTTACAATAAAGATAATAGGTTTCGCTCTTTCGCTCTAACTGAAATATACATAGTAGCCGTTTCTCCCACTGTAATTCATCACAAAACGAACCCAACGCAGGTTGCAGCTGAAATAATTCTGCTAACTTTGCCCTCGGAGCGATGTTCCTTCTGGCCTACTGCTTCCTTCGTTGTATCCATCTATTTTATGATTATATGAAAAGACTTGTTTCTTGTTTTCGTGGGTCGATGAGTGCCCTTTTGTTGCTGTTGGCACTGCCGCTCAGTGCCCAACAACTGATTCCGCAACCCCGTGAGATGACGGTACGTTCTCAAGAGAAAGTATCGGTGCGCAAGGTCGATGCCCGTGTCGACACTCGTTTGTCATTGCCCGATGAAGGCTACACCCTTGAGGTGAAAGGCTCGACGGTGCGTTTGCGTGCCAAGACGGCGCAAGGAATGGTTTGGGCGCGTGTCACGCTCCGCCAGTTAGAAGATGCCGAAGGGCGGGTACCGCAGGTGACCATTCGCGACTGGCCTGCCTTTCCCATTCGAGGTTTTATGCACGATACGGGCCGCAACTTCCGTCCCGTCGAGATGCTGAAGCGCGAACTCGACCTCTTCTCCTTTTATAAGATCAATGTCTTCCACTGGCACCTCACCGACAATCCGGCCTGGCGCATCGAGTGCCGGGCTTACCCGCAACTCAACGACCCGAAGTTCCAGCGCAAGGGACGCGATGAAGGGAAGTTCTATACTTATCACGAGATACGCGAAGTGATAGCCTATGCCCGCGAACGTGGCATCACCATCATTCCCGAAATCGACATGCCCGGTCACAGTCGCTACTTCAACGACACCTTCGGTTTCTCGATGGCTTCGCCACAGGGAATGGAGGTGCTCAAGGCCTGCCTCGAAGAGTTCTTCGCAGAGATTCCAGCCAGCGATTGCCCCTACTTCCACATCGGTTCCGATGAAGTTAGGGTGGAGCAACCCGAAAGCTTCATGAAGTTTTGCGAAGACTTGGTGAAGGCCCACGGCCGCACGCCTGTAGCTTGGGATCCGGGCCTGCCGCCTTCGACTACGACCGTAGGACAAATCTGGTATGGCAGCATCGGCACCCGCCTCTTGACCGAACCATATCCGCGCCGCTACATCGACTCCTACCAAGGCTATCTGAACTCGGGCAATCCCCTTCTGAATACCACCAAGTATTTCCTCCATACGCCCTGCGGTGTTGACCAGGCCAACGACAAAGCCTTGGGAGGTATCCTTTGCCTATGGAACGACGTGAGAGTGGCCGACAAGAACCTCACCTTTCCCCAAAACGGCATGCCCAATGGCCTGCTCTCGTTTGCCGAGCGCTATTGGTGCGGAGGCAAACAACTATCTATCGATCGCGAAGAATTAATTCCTGTGGAGGATACCGACATCTATCGCTCGCTGGTGGACTTCGAGCAACGCATGGCTTACCACCGCGACCGCTACCTCTACGACTGGGACATGCGCTGGGCTGCCAACGCCCATCTGCCGTGGAAGGTAACACTGCCGCAACGACGCGGTGCTCAGCGCGAACACATGACGTGGGAGAAGGCCCGCGGAGGTGCCGTGGATCTGGCTGCCTTCTGCCGCCTCCACGATGTAAAAATGACACCTACGATGGACGCGTGGATGATGACCGATCTCTATGTGGACAAAGACACCACCATTACTGCCTGGTTGGGATTTGACTCACCCGGCCGAGCCAATAAGAACTCCGACGGCATCGGTTATCAAGGTGAATGGGAGGCAGAGGGTCGCCTCTTCGTCAATCAAGCCGAAATCTATCCCAAAGATCCTTGGAAAGAACCCGGAGCTTATAAATACCATTACGACACCTGGTTCCAAGCTCCCCAGGAAGTGCCCTTCACGGCCGAACAGTTCAGTTGGATGCGCCAACCGGCCTATCTGCCCTTGCACAAGGGCTGGAACCGCATTGAGATCTATTGTCCCCGCGTTTATCCGGCCACAATGTGGATTGTTACCTTTATTCCCATTCATCTTGATGAACGCGGTCATGTTTCGGAAGCAAAAGGATTGCGTTTCCGCTATCCGGAATAAATCCCCAATCAGTCATTCAATCATGATGCACAAAGTCTCACTCGCCACTCGAGTGAGACTTGTGCGAAATAGCAAGACCCTTTCTTGACACTCAAGAGAGCCTCGTGCGAAATCACATGACCTTCTCTTGACCCTCGAGAGAAGCCTTTGCTATGACCACATGAGCCTCTCTCGCCACTCAAGAAGGCCTTTGCTATGACCACATGAGCCT
>CALZOH010000032.1 GCA_945827465.1 uncultured Prevotellaceae bacterium | reverse complement strand
GTTAGCAGCCACCGCCTTTTGAGGTGTATCTGAGCGGCTTTCGCCGAACGCTTACTTCAAAAGAGGTGTGACGAGGCTTCCATATAGTAACAGTCCAAACCCCCGGAGACCTTTTGTAAAACAAACGGCAGTGAAAAGAAGCATCAGTACAGAAAGCAGAACAACAGAAACTGTTGTTATTCCAAACTGTTTGGGCCATACGGACAGACAGGTATTTCTCACTTGTGAGATGAAAAGCACTACTACTGTTAATATGCACATCCCCGCCATTGCAACCATCTTCATGTCGAAAGGTTGTGACAAATATAGAACAAGAGGCATCTGCGCTTTCCACACATATAGAAATATGTGAAGTGAAAGCATCAACACGAAAACACGCAAATAGTTTTTCAGCATCTCAGAATGTACTGCCTTAACCACCCGCCTGCGACATCATCTTAGCAACCTCCACAAGCCCCAGTTTGTAATTCTCTTTCATCGCCATTGCATCAGAGCGCAACGTCTGAGTGAGATATGGCAACTCATGCTCCGCGAACTGCGGCAGCAATACATATAGCACTTTCTTCATATCGACATTGATAATTAAGGCCTGATATTTGTGTCATACCATGGGCAAATTGTTGTTCATTCTATTATCATTGCGAAAGCAAAGTTCAGTTATCCCAAGCAATATCATTTGTAAAAAACGGACAATTTTAGTCGGCCCGAAACCCAAGTCAGACATTCGGATGCTTAACCCGTCATACGCAAAGAAGTCGAGCCCAATATAGGCTCGACTTCTTTCATCGCATATTAAAAGGAAATTTACTTCGTTTCCTCAGCAGCTACTTCAGTTGATTCAGTTGATTCAACTACTGCTTCCTGCTCTTCAGAAAGTTGTTCCTTTGCACCAGAACGGCGACCGGCACGACGCGTACGCGACTTCTTCTTAACAGCCTTTGCCATGTTCTCGTCAAAATCAACAAACTCGATGAAGCACATAGCAGCGCCATCATCCTGACGAGTTCCCAACTTAATAATACGGGTATAACCTCCGGGACGCTCTGCTACCTTTACAGAAATCTCCTTAAATAATTCTTTAACGGCTTCCTTATCTTTCAAATAACTAAATACAACACGACGAGAGTTAGTTGTATCATCCTTACTCTTTGTAACCAAGGGTTCAACATACTTCCTCAAAGCCTTTGCTTTAGCTACAGTCGTAGTAATTCTCTTATAGCGAATCAATGAGCAAGCCATATTAGCAAGCATTGAAGCGCGGTGAGAGGCTGTACGACTCAGATGGTTAAACTTTTTATTATGTCTCATGATTTAATCTTTTTCAAATTTATACTTGGATATATCTATTCCAAAAGACAGATTCAAACTAACCAACAAATCTTCCAATTCAGAAAGAGACTTCTTACCGAAATTACGGAATTTAAGCAGGTCATTCTTATTGAAACGAACCAAATCTCCCAAAGTATCAACATCAGCAGCTTTCAAACAATTGAGAGCTCGAACAGAAAGGTTCATATCAACAAGCTTGGTCTTGAGAAGTTGACGCATACGCAATACCTCTTCATCAAACTCTTCATTGGTATCTTCACTTGCATTCTCAATGGTAATTTTATCCTCAGAGAACAACATAAAGTGATGAATAAGCACCTTTGCAGCCTCTTTCAAAGACTCTTTAGGAGTAATGGATCCATCAGTTGAAACTTCTAATGTCAATCGTTCGTAGTCAGTCTTCTGCTCTACACGAAAATCATCCACCGTGTATTTTACATTACGGATAGGGGTGTAAATGGAGTCAATTGGTAACACATTAACTGCAGTACAAAACTGTCGATTCTCCTCGGCAGGAACATAACCGCGGCCTCTATTGATAGTGAGCTCAATTCGCATTGATGCTTTGGGATCAATATGACAGATTACCAATTCAGGATTTAACACTTCAAATCCGGTAAGGGATTTACCTATATCACCGGCTTTAAAATCAGTAGAATTTTCGACGGTGATACTAACTTTTTCATTATCAAACTCATTAATTAATTGTTTGAAACGAACTTGCTTCAAGTTCAAAATAATATTGGTAACATCCTCGCGGACACCTGGGACAGTAGAAAACTCATGCTCAACGCCCTCAATCTTGACGGTATTGATTGCAAAGCCTTCCAATGAAGATAAAAGAATTCTACGCAAAGCGTTACCTATAGTGGTACCAAAGCCAGGTTCCAAAGGACGGAATTCAAATTTCCCATAGGTGGAAGACTCTTCCAACATTATTACTTTATCAGGTTTCTGAAATGCTAATATCGCCATGGATTAAATTTTATTTAGAATACAACTCAACGATCAACTGTTCCTTGATGTTCTCAGGAATATCGGACCTCTCAGGCAAGTGAAGGAACTTACCACTCTTGGTATTTTCATCCCACTCAATCCAAGGATACTTACTGTGGTTGAAACCAGCCAACGATTCAGAAATAACTTCAAGAGATTTCGACTTCTCACGAACACCAATAATCTGGCCTGCCTTAACAGAATAAGACGGAATATTAACCACGTCACCATTCACAACAATATGTTTATGATTGACCAACTGACGCGCAGCAGCACGCGTAGGTGCGATTCCCAAACGATACACAATATTGTCCAAACGAGACTCTAAAAGTTGCATCAAAACCTCACCAGTTACACCGCCAGTGCGAGAAGCCTTATCAAACATATTGCGGAACTGACGCTCAAGTACACCATAGGTATACTTAGCCTTTTGCTTTTCAGCCAACATCGTTCCATACTCAGAAGTTTTACGACGACGGTCATTACCATGCTGACCGGGAGGAAAATTTCTTCTACTTAAAACCTTATCGGGGCCATAAATCGGTTCTCCGAACTTTCGGGCAATACGTGTTTTAGGACCTGTATATTTAGCCATTTCTTAAATATTTTTCAATTAACAACTATACTCTTCTTCTTTTGGGAGGACGACAACCATTGTGCGGAAGCGGTGTAACATCAACAATCTCAGTTACCATAATACCAGCACCGTCGACAGCTCTAATAGCAGACTCACGACCATTACCGGGTCCCTTAACATAGGCTTTCACCTTCCTTAAACCCAGATCAAAGGCAACTTTTGCACAATCTTGAGCAGCCATCTGAGCGGCATAAGGAGTATTCTTCTTAGAGCCTCTGAATCCCATTTTACCAGCCGAAGACCAAGAAATAACCTCGCCTTCACTGTTAGTCAAAGAGACAATTATATTATTGAATGAACTATGAACATGAAGCTGTCCGTTAGCATCAATCTTAACAACTCTTTTCTTTGTTGAAACTACTTTCTTTGCCATATTATCTATTATTTAGTAGCTTTTTTCTTGTTAGCAACAGTCTTCTTCTTTCCCTTACGTGTACGAGCATTATTCTTTGTACTCTGTCCGCGAACGGGGAGTCCGATACGATGGCGAACGCCACGATAACAACCAATGTCCATCAAACGCTTGATGTTCATCTGAACTTCGGAACGAAGATCACCTTCAACTTTGAAATCGGCGGAAATAACTTCACGAATCTTAGCAGTCTGATCATCCGTCCAATCTTTCACCTTTATGTCGCGATCAATACCAGCCTTATCTAATATTTTCGCGGCACTGCTACGGCCTATACCAAAAATATAGGTCAAAGCAATTTCACCTCTTTTATTCTGAGGTAAATCTACACCAACAATTCTTATTGCCATATATAAACTTAAAAATTTGCTTAGTATTAACCCTGACGCATTTTATACTTAGGGTTCTTCTTATTAATTACAAATAAACGTCCCTTACGACGAACGATCTTACACTCGGGAGTACGCTTCTTTATAGATACCTTTGTCTTCATATTTATTCTTTTATTTATATCTAAACACTATTCTGCCCTTAGACAAGTCATATGGACTCATCTCGACCTTTACTTTATCACCAGGGAGGATTCTGATATAATGCAGTCTCATCTTTCCTGATAAATGAGCTGTAATCTTGTGACCATTCTCCAACTCAACACGAAACATTGCATTAGAGAGTGCCTCAAGAATAATTCCATCTTGCTCAATTGCCGATTGTTTGGACATATCTTAACTAATATATTTTACCTTCAATTTTTTCTACTTCCTCAAATGAGGACATTATCTCAGCCTTGCCATGGTGTACAGCAATTGTATGTTCAAAATGAGCTGCAGGTTTCCGGTCTCGAGTAATAACAGTCCAACCGTCATCCAAAACATAAATCTCACGACTACCCATCGTAATCATAGGCTCAATTGCAATACATAAACCATTTTTTATGATGGGACCATTCCCACGATGGCCGAAATTGGGAACCATAGGATCTTCGTGCATCTCACGGCCAATTCCATGACCGACTAACTCACGAACAACACCGTAGCCAAACTTTTCACAATGGCTCTGAACAGCATAACCTATATCACCAATTCTACGACCAGCAATAGCGGCATCAATTCCCAAATAGAGACTTTCCTTGGTAACCTTAAGCAGCTGCTTCACATCGCTTGAAACTTCACCAATACAGAATGTGTAAGCAGAGTCACCATTGAACCCATTAAGAAGAGCGCCACAATCAACTGATACTATATCACCATCGCGCAAAGGTATATCATTGGGAATACCATGAACTACTTGCTCATTGACAGAAGTACAGACAGAGGCGGGAAAAGGATCTGCGTTTGCATTAGGAACACCTTTGAATGTTGGAATTGCCCCATGATCACGGATAAAGGTTTCCGACAATTGATCAATCTGGCGTGTTGTAACACCGGGACGCAAAAACTTGGCAACTTCAGCCAAAGTTGCTCCAACTAATCTGTTTGCCTGACGCAACAAATCAATTTCATCCTCTGTCTTCAGATAAATCATTGACTAACTAATAGGGATTTACACTGCCACGAGTACGTGTACGACCGGCACTTAAAAGACCGTCGTAATGACGAACGAGCAGATAACTTTCTATTTGTTGCAAAGTATCTAACACAACACCCACCAAAATCAGGAGGGATGTGCCACCGAAAAATTGAGCAAAAGATTGATTAATGCCAAACAACTTTGCAAATGCGGGCATAATAGCTATGAATGCAATAAACAATGCACCAGGAAGTGTAATGCGCGACATGATGTTGTCAAGATAATCAGCCGTTGCCTTACCAGGCTTAACTCCGGGAATAAAACCATTATTACGCTTCAGTTCTTCGGACATCTGAACTGGGTTCAGAGTAATAGCTGTATAAAAATATGTGAAAGCAACAACTAACATTACAAACACAAAATTATATAAGAAGCTATTAACATCCATAAAACTACGAAGGACATAGCCCGAATTCTCAGAAGCTCCATAACTCGCCATAGTGATAGGAATAAACATCAATGCTTGAGCAAAGATAATAGGCATCACATTTGCTGCAAAAAGTTTTACAGGAATGTATTGACGCGCACCACCATATTGACGGTTATTTACAACACGTTTTGCATATTGAACGGGGATTCTACGAGTAGCCTGCACCAAAAGAATGGCTGCAGCAATTACCAACAGCAAGGCAATAATTTCAAACAAGAAACGAATCAAACCACCAGCGCCAGGAGACGTTAAGGCAGTAACTGCTTCCTGAGTCAAGGCTTGAGGTAATCGAGCAATAATACCAATCATAATAATGATCGATATACCGTTACCAACACCTTTATCAGTAATACGCTCACCTAACCAAAGAATAAACATACTTCCGGCAGCTAAAATCAGTGTTGAACTAAGCAAAAACCAAGTCCAATTGATAGAAGGATTAATTGCCAACCCAGCTGTCGCTTTCAGATTAATCAGATATAATGGAGCCTGGAATAGCAAAATGCCGATGGTAAGATATCTCGTTAATTGGTTGATCTTGCGGCGTCCACTTTCACCCTCACGCTGCATCTTTTGGAAATAAGGAACAGCAACTGCCAACAACTGCATCACAATAGATGCAGAAATGTAAGGCATAATACCAAGGGCAAAAATAGAAGCATTGGAGAATGCACCTCCTGAAAACATATTCAAGAGTGACATCAAGCCCGTGCTTGTCTGCTCATGCAACTTCGCCAACTGATTGGAATCAATACCTGGTATAACCACGAATGATCCAAAGCGGTATATCGCTACAAAAAGAGTCGTAATGAGAAGACGCGCCCGAAGATCTTCGATTCTCCAAATATTCTTTAGTGTTTCGATAATTTTCTTCATCCTAAAGTTTGGTTACATTACCGCCGAGAGCCTTAATAGCCTCCTCAGCAGATTTGGAAAAAGCATGGGCCTCAACATTCACCTTAGTGGTTAAAGAACCATTTCCCAAAATTTTAACTAATTGCTTTGAAGAAATGAAACCAGCATCTATCAAAGACTGAACAGTAATGACAGACAAATTTTTGCTCTCTGCCAAGGTCTGAAGAACGCCTAAATTGATAGCTTTATATTCAACTCTATTAATATTCTTAAAACCTGACTTAGGAACACGACGCTGCAATGGCATCTGACCGCCTTCAAAACCGATCTTCTTCTTGTAACCAGAACGAGCCTTTGCACCTTTATGACCACGAGTAGAAGTTCCACCTAATCCTGAACCGGGACCACGTCCGATTCGACGACGAGAATGTGTTGAACCTTCAGCAGGCTGTAAATTATGTAATTTCATATATAATACTTTTTACTATTCAACAATGGTCACCAAATGATGAACTTTCTGAACCATACCACGAATAGAGGGAGTGTCCTCATGTTCAACAACGTGATTGAGTTTTTTTAGTCCCAATGCATCAAGCGTAAGGCACTGTGTCTTAGGAGCGCCAATACGACTTTTAACTTGTTTGATCTTGATCTTTGCCATGATTAACCTCTAAATACTTTTTCGACACTGATGTTTCTATTCTCTGCAACTGTCTTAGCATCTCTCAACTGAAGAAGAGCACTGACAGTAGCCTTTACCAAATTGTGAGGATTAGAAGAACCTTTAGATTTTGCCAAAACGTCCTTCACACCTACACTCTCAAGAACTGCACGCATAGCTCCACCTGCTACAAGACCTGTACCAGGAGCAGCAGGAAGAAGCAGGACCTCAGCACCGCCAAATTTGGCCAATTGCTCATGAGGGATAGTTCCTTTAGACAAAGAAACTTTAACGAGATTTTTCTTAGCCATCTCAACACCTTTGGCTATAGCGGCTGAAACTTCGCCAGCTTTACCCAAACCATAACCAATTACCCCCTTACCATCACCAACAACAACAATTGCAGCAAAAGTAAAGGTTCTACCTCCCTTGGTAACCTTAACTACACGATTAAGAGCAACCAGCTTATCTGTGAGCTCTTCAGCGTTTACATTTATTCTGTTTGCCATAATCAATTAAAATTTAAGTCCACCCTTGCGAGCGCCATTAGCTAATTCCTGAACTCTTCCATGATACAGATAACCATTACGATCAAAAACGACCTTTGTTATGCCGGCCTTTAACGCAATCTCTGCAATCATTTCACCAACTTTAGCAGCCTGCTCTTTCTTAGGCATTTTATCTAAGGACAGAGAAGAAGCGGCAGCAAGCGTACATCCATTCTCATCATTGATGATCTGAACATAAATCTGCTTATTGCTTCTGAAAACACTCATTCGAGGGCAGTCAGCCGTACCCGAAATTTTATTGCGAACCCTATATTTAATTCTAGTTCTTCTTTCAATTTTATTTGTCATAATCTAATTCTTTAAATTATTTGGCAGCGGCTGTTTTACCAGACTTACGACGAATAACTTCACCAACATACAAAATACCCTTACCTTTATAGGGCTCCGGCATACGGAAAGAACGAATCTTAGCACAAACTAAGCCTAAAAGCTGCTTGTCGCAAGACTCCAACGAAATATAAGGACGTTTATTTCTCTCTGACTTAGTTACGACAGTAATTTCGCTGGGCAACTGGAGAAATATAGGATGAGTATAACCTAAAGAGAATTCTATCAGGTTACCTTCATTGGAAACACGATATCCAACACCTACTAACTCCATTTCTTTTTTGTAACCCTGAGAAACACCTACTACCATATTGTTTACCAAAGCACGGTAGAGGCCATGAAAGGCGTGCTTCTGCTTTTCACTAACGCCATCATACTTCTCATCTACATTAAAAGAGATTACGCCATTATCAATCGCAACAATAATGGAAGGATGTACCATTTGGCTTAATTCACCCTTTGGTCCTTTAACAGACACTACATTATCCTGCAATGTAACAGTAACACCTGCAGGGATGTTAATCGGCAATTTACCTATTCTTGACATTTATTACTCCTCCTAAAATTAATATACGAAACATAGTACCTCACCACCAATCTTAAGCTCAGCAGCTTCCTTATCCGTCATCACACCTTTCGATGTTGAGATAATTGCGATACCTAAACCATTAATTACACGGGGCATATCTTTATAACCCGTATACTTACGCAAACCTGGGGTTGAAACACGACGCAAAGAGCGAATTGCGCTTACCTTGTTTGCTGTATCATACTTCAGGGCTATCTTTATAATGCCCTGACGGCCATCCTCAATAAATTTAAAATTGAGGATATAGCCCTTCTCGAAAAGGATCTTAGTAATATCCTTTTTCAAATTTGACGCAGGAACTTCAACAACGCGATGTTTAGCTTGAATCGCATTACGAAGTCTTGTCAAATAATCTGCTATTGGATCTGTCATATAATTTTGTTAATTAATCGGGAGAGCCCGACAATATTAATAAATTTAAAATCTTACCAGCTTGCTTTCTTAACACCTGGGATTAAACCGCTTGAAGCCATCTCACGGAACTGGATACGAGAAAGGCCAAACTGACGAATGTAGCCCTTAGGTCTACCAGTAATCTTACAACGATTATGGAGACGAATAGGATTAGCATTTTTAGGAATACGCTGCAATTTTCTAGCAGCTTCATAAGCTTCAACGGGATCGTTTGACTTATTAACAATATCCTTCAAAGCGGCACGTTTCTCAGCATACTTAGCAACAAGTTTGGCCCTCTTCACTTCGCGAGCCTTCATTGATTCTTTTGCCATATAAATTAATTGTTAGCGTCTTTAAAAGGTAAACCAAACTCCTTCAGCAACTCATAACCTTCTTCATCAGTAGGAGCTGAAGTAACAAAAGTAATATTCATACCCTGGATGCGCTCGATTGAATCGATATTAATCTCAGGAAAGATAATTTGCTCCTCAATGCCGAGCGTATAATTACCACGTCCATCGAATTTTCCAGCAATACCTTTGAAGTCACGAATACGAGGTAGAGCTATTCTTACCAACTTCTCAAGAAATTCATACATACGTTCACGACGCAAAGTAACACGAGCACCGATAGGCATCTTTTTTCTCAATTTGAAGTTAGCAACGTCCTTACGAGACACTGTAGCAACGGCTTTCTGTCCGGTAATAGCGCTCAATTCAGTAATTGCAACGTCAACAATTTTCTTATCTGCAGTAGCAGCACCCAAACCTTGATTAATCACAATTTTCTTAAGGACTGGGATCTGCATCGAAGAAGAATAGTTAAACTTCTTCATCAAAGCAGGAGCGATACGCTCTGCGTAAACATTTTTTAATTGTGCTGTATTACTCATTACTTAATCTCCTCTCCTGATTTCTTAGAATAACGAACAAGTTTTCCTTCTTCGTTCAATTTACGACCAATACGTGTAGGCTTACCTGTTTTCGGATCAACCACATTCAAATTAGAGATATGGATAGAAGCTTCCTGCTTGATAATACCACCTTGAGGATGCTTTGCATCAGGCTTGCGGCTTTTACTAACCATATTTACACCTTCAACAATTGCACGCTGTTTATCAACAAACACTTTCAAAACCTTACCGGTAGCACCGCGATTCTCGCCAGTGTTAACATAAACAGTATCGCCTTTCTTTATATGTAACTTACTCATTTATCTTTCAAAAAAAATTAAAGTACTTCAGGCGCTAAAGAAACCACTTTCATATTGACGGCACGCAATTCACGAGCTACAGGACCGAAAATACGGCTACCTCTCAATTCATTGGCACCATTTAACAATACACAAGCGTTATCATCGAAACGAATATAAGAACCATCCTGACGACGGATTTCTTTTTTTGTTCTAACGACAAGGGCTTTTGAAACTGCACCTTTTTTTATATCACTTGATGGGATGACATTTTTGACAGACACAACGATAATATCGCCAACAGAGGCATAACGTCTTTTTGTTCCACCGAGAACGCGGATACAAAGAGCTTCACGAGCGCCACTATTGTCTGCTACAGTCAATCTGGATTCTGCTTGTATCATGATTACTTAACTCTTTCTACTATTTTAACAACTCTCCATCTCTTAGTCTTACTTAAGGGACGGGTCTCCATCAACAATACTGTATCACCAACATTGCAATCATTACTCTCGTCATGAGCGTGATACTTTTTCGTCTTGGAAACAAACTTTCCATATATAGGATGTTTCTCCTTGAAAATGGTTGCAACAACAATGGTTTTATCCATCTTATTGCTCAAAACCACACCTTGTCTTGTTTTTCTTAAATTTCTTTCTTCCATAGAAATAAAATTTATTTATTAAGTTCTCTCTGACGTAATTCCGTTTTAATACGGGCAATATCACGACGAGTTGACTTGATTTTGGAATAATCATTTAAGGGAGAAACAGAATGATTCAGAAGCATCTGCTCATAATTATTTACTTCAGCTTCGAGTCTTTCAGTTAATTCACCAGTAGGGATTTGTCTTATCTCTGAACTCTTCATATCAATCAAGCATTTTTATCGTAATCACGTCTAACAACAAATTTAGTTGTCACAGGAAGTTTCTGCGCAGCCAAACGCAAAGCCTCCTTTGCAACCTCATACGGTACACCCTCTACCTCGAATAAAATACGACCAGGTGTAACAGGCACAACAAAACCAACGGGATCACCCTTACCTTTACCCATTCGCACATCAGCGGGCTTTTTAGTAATAGGTTTATCCGGGAAAACACGAATCCAAATTTGACCTTCACGCTGCATATATCTTGTAACAGCGACACGGGCGGCCTCAAGTTGACGACTATTCAACCACTCCGTTTCAAGGCTCTTTATTCCGAAACTGCCAAACGCAAGTTGATTACCGCGCTGAGCATTTCCCTTACTCCGACCTTTTTGCGGTCTTCTATATTTAGTTCTTTTAGGTTGTAACATGGCTATTAACGGTTAATGTTTCTTCTACGACGAGATTTAGAATCTTTATCACCTCTTACGCGATTATTACCTCCAAAGTTTCTTCCTTTCTCATTTTGCTGAGTAAAGTTAGGCATCAAATCCTTCTTGCCGTAAACTTCACCACGACAAATCCATACTTTGATTCCCAAAAGACCAACTTTAGTCAAAGCCTCTGTTTGACAATAATCGATATCTGCACGGAAAGTATGCAAAGGAGTTCTTCCCTCCTTGTACATCTCCTTTCGAGCCATTTCAGCACCATTCAAACGACCTGAGATCTGAATCTTGATACCTTCAGCACCCATTCTCATTGTATTTGCAATGGCCATTTTAATAGCTCTACGATAAGCAACAAGACCCTCAATCTGACGAGCAATATTTTTTCCAACAATTTGAGCATCCAACTCAGGCTTGCGAACCTCAAATATGTTCAGTTGAATATCCTTATCAGTAATTTTCTTGAGTTCTTCCTTCAATTTATCAACCTCTTGTCCACCCTTACCAATAATGATACCAGGACGAGAAGAACAAATTGTAATGGTCACCAACTTCAAAGTGCGCTCGATTACGATTTTTGAAACACTTGCTTTAGACAAACGCGCATTCAGATACTTGCGAATTTTGTCATCTTCAACAAGAGTATCACCAAACTTTTTACCGCCGAACCAATTTGAATCCCAACCACGAATGATACCTAAGCGGTTTGCTATCGGATTAATTTTTTGTCCCATACTTAATTTGATTAATCATTTAAAGAACCGACATGCAACGTTACGTGATTTGAACGTTTGCGAATTCTATAACCGCGACCCTGAGGAGCCGGTCTCATTCTCTTCAATGTTACACCTTCATCAACGAAGGCCTTAGTAACATACAATTCACCTTCTTCAGCTTTGCGATCATTTTTCTGCTCCCAATTTGCAACTGCCGAGCGCAGCAACTTCTCTAAAGGTACTGAGGCAGCCTTCTGCGAAAATCTAAGCGTAGCAAGGGCACGACCAACTTCAAGACCGCGAATCAAATCTACGACATAACGCATTTTACGCGGAGAAGAAGGTACATTTTGCAATGATGCAAAATATTGGGTTTTCAGGGCTTCTTTTCTTTCCTTAGCCGCTAATCTTTTTCTTGCTCCCATTATATTCTTTTCTTATTATATACAAATTTAAGTCTGTTATCTATTACCAGAATGGCCGCCAAACTTTCTAGTAGGAGCAAATTCTCCCAACTTATGACCTACCATATTCTCAGTAACATAAACAGGAATGAACTTATTACCATTATGGACAGCAATTGTATGTCCTACAAAATCAGGAGATATCATTGAAGCCCTAGCCCAAGTCTTAACTACATTCTTTTTACCGCTTTCATTCATTGCCAGAATTTTTTTCTCCAACGAAACTGCGATATAAGGTCCTTTTTTTAATGAACGACTCATAATTTACTCACTTAACTAGTTATTTGTTACTTCTTTCGATTATATACTTGTTAGACTGTTTCTTGGGTCTTCTAGTCTTCAAGCCCTTAGCATACAATCCAGTTCTCGATCTTGGATGTCCTCCAGACTGACGTCCTTCACCACCACCCATCGGGTGATCATGCGGGTTCATTACAACACCACGGTTATGAGGACGACGTCCTAACCAACGCGAACGACCAGCCTTACCTGAACTTTCAAGAGCATGATCAGAGTTACCAACACTACCGATTGTAGCCTTACATGCACTTAAAATCTTTCTTGTTTCACCCGAAGGTAACTTAATTACACAATAAGTACCTTCACGAGAAGTTAACTGAGCAAAATTACCAGCCGAGCGAACCAAAAGAGCACCTTGACCCGGACGTAATTCTATATTATGAATCACTGTACCGACAGGAATATTCTGCAAAGGAAGAGTATTACCAATTTCGGGAGCAGCTTCAGGTCCGGACATCAATTTGCTGCCGACTTCAAGTCCATTCGGAGCAATGATATAACGTTTTTCTCCATCAGCATAATACAACAACGCAATACGAGCCGAGCGATTCGGATCATATTCAATTGTTTTTACGACTGCTGGAATTCCATCTTTCTCTCGTTTGAAATCAATAAAACGGAATTTTCTCTTGTGGCCACCGCCCAAATAACGCATAGTCCGCTTACCGACATTGTTACGACCACCGGTAGAACGTTTACCATACACAAGAGATTTTTCTGGTACCGATGCAGTAATTTCTTCAAATGTACCAATAATTTTGTGTCTTTGACCCGGAGTTGTGGGTCTAAATTTCCGTACTGCCATTATTCTTTAGATATTACTATAAAAATCTATTGTTTCGCCTTCGCTCAAAGTAACGATCGCCTTCTTAAAGGCATTCGTACGACCTTTAACTAGGCCTCTTTTTGTATATCGACTTTTTGTCTTACCTGCATAACGAATAGTAGAAACGCTCTTAACATTTACATTATAACGCTTTTCTACTTCTTCTTTAATTTGCAGCTTATTAGCTTCAGGACGCACAACAAAGCCGAACACATTGTTCTGCTTTTCCGTAATAGCGGTCATCTTCTCAGTGACCAACGGTTTGATTATGTAACCCATTTCTTATACTACTTATTTTGTTAAGACAGCGTCAATACTATTTAAGGCGCTTTCAGTTACAACCAACACAGATGCATCGAGCACATTATATGTATTCAACTGTGAGGCCATAATCACCTTAGCGCTTTGTATATTTCGAGCTGACAAATATACGTTTTTATCTACACCCGACAAAACAACAAGAGCCTTTTTGTCATTGATCTTGAGCTTTTCACCCATCTCTAAAAATGTTTTTGTCTTGGGAGCGTCAAAAGTGAAATCTTCAACTACAATAATAGCACCTTCATTTGCCTTATAAGACAAAGCAGATCTACGAGCAAGTTGCTTCACTTTTTTGTTCAGTTTAAAGCTATAATCGCGCGGTGTAGGACCGAAAACGCGAGCACCACCAACCAAAACGGGAGAATTAATGTCACCGCGACGAGCACCACCGCCACCTTTCTGACGTCCAAGTTTACGGGTAGAACCGCTCAACTCACTTCTCTCCTTCGTCTTGGCTGTTCCCTGGCGTTGAGAAGCCAAATACAATTTCACATCCAAATATATGGCGTGATCGTTAGGTTCAATACCGAAAATAGATTCGTTTAACGCAACTTTTCTACCGGTGTCTTCACCATTTCTATTTAATACGCTAACTTCCATTACTCCTTAATTAAAACGATTGAACCTTTGCATCCAGCAACAGAACCTTTAACAAGAATCAGGTTGTGTTCAGGGATAACTTTTAACACACGCAGATTTTGAGTTGTAACACGATCGCCGCCCATTTGACCGCCCATTCGCATTCCCTTGAATACTTTTGCGGGATAAGAGCAAGCACCAATTGATCCCGGCTTACGAGCGCGGTCGTCTTGACCATGTGTTGACTGACCAACACCGCCAAAACCGTGGCGCTTCATTACACCTTGAAATCCGTGACCCTTGGATGTACCTACAACATCAACAAACTCCACGTCTGCGAAGATGTCAACTGTAACGGTATCGCCCAATTGCAACTCCTTATCAAAATCTTTGAACTCGGCCAAGTGTCTCTTCGGCGTAGTTCCAGCTTTCTTGAAGTGACCTTTCAAAGGATTAGAAGTGTTCTTTTCTTTGAGTTCTTGAAAACCCAACTGAACAGCTTCATAACCATCCTTATCAACAGTCTTCACCTGTGTGACTACGCAAGGACCAGCTTCGATAACAGTGCATGGAACATTCTTTCCATCAGCACTGAAAACGGATGTCATTCCGATTTTTTTTCCTAATAATCCTGGCATTTCAGTTGATATTAATTATTCTATTTAAACTACACTTTAATTTCTACTTCAACTCCACAAGGAAGTTCCAACTTCATCAAAGAATCCACAGTCTTAGCCGTTGAGCTATAAATGTCAATCAAACGCTTGTAGGAACACAATTCAAATTGTTCGCGAGATTTTTTGTTGACAAAAGTACTGCGATTAACAGTGATGATACGCTTGTGCGTAGGAAGTGGAATCGGGCCACTTACAATCGCACCTGTTTGCTTCACAGCCTTAACGATCTTGTCTGAAGATTTCTCAACAAGAGTGTGATCATAAGACTTCAACTTAATTCTAATTTTCTGACTCATTATCTTATTTATTCAAAGAAGGAGAGAAAGCCTTAAGAGTCATTCGATAAGGCTCCCCCAAACCTTCATTTATTAATTATTATACTAAATCTGTTCTCCCCTTTACTTCTTCAAGTACTGTTTTAGCTAAGCTAGATGACATCGGGGCATGATGATCATACTCCATAGAAGATGTGGCACGACCAGAAGTAATCGTACGCAAAGTAGTAACATAACCAAACATTTCAGACAGAGGAACGAGAGCCTTAACAACTCTTGCACCTGAACGGTTGGTGTCCATTCCTTCAACCTGTCCTCTACGTTTGTTCAAATCTCCGATTACATCACCCATACTCTCTTCGGGAGTAATTACTTCCAAACGCATGATCGGTTCAAGCAACACGGGACCGGCCTTTGAACAAGCATTCTTGTAAGCATTTAAAGCAGCAACTTCAAATGACAATTGGTCGGAGTCAACGGGATGGAAAGAACCATCCACCAATTCCACCTTCAAACTATCAAGAGGATAGCCGCCAAGAACACCACTCTTCATGGCATTTTCAAAACCTTTCTGAACTGAAGGAATATATTCCTTAGGAATGTTACCACCGGTTACAGAATTGATAAATTGCAATCCGCCCTCTTTGAAGTCTTCATCAACAGGACCAACGTTAACGATAATATCAGCGAACTTACCGCGACCACCAGTCTGCTTCTTGTATACTTCACGCAGATTAACAGTCTTAGTGATGGCCTCCTTATAGTTAACTTGAGGCTTACCTTGGTTACATTCTACCTTGAACTCTCTTTTCAAGCGGTCAATGATAATATCCAAGTGAAGCTCTCCCATACCAGAAATAATTGTCTGGCCAGACTGTTCGTCTGTACGAACTGTAAAGGTTGGATCCTCTTCGGCCAACTTAGCCAAACCGAGTGACAATCTATCCATATCCTTCTGAGTCTTGGGCTCAACTGCGATACCGATAACCGGATCAGGGAAGGTCATAGATTCAAGAATGATTGGAGCATCCTCATCAGAAAGCGTATCACCAGTACGGATATCCTTAATACCTACCACAGCGCCGATATCACCGGCCGCAATAGTTTCCACTGCCATCTGATGATTCGAGTGCATCTGGAACATACGAGAGATTCTCTCTTTCTTACCTGAGCGAACATCATAAATATACGAACCAGAAGTCAGTTGACCTGAATACACACGAACATATGTCAGACGACCCACATACGGGTCAGTTGCAATCTTGAAAGCTAATGCAGAAGTGTGGTCATTCACATCCGGACGACGATCTTCTTCTTCACCCGTTGAAGGATTCGTTCCAACGACATTTGGAGTATCAAGCGGAGAAGGCAAGAAAGCACATACGTAATCAAGAAGAGTCTGAACACCCTTATTCTTAAAAGAAGAACCACAACACATCGGCGTCAACTTCATTTCAAGAGTTCCCTTACGAAGTGCACGAATCACCTCTTCTTCAGTAATCGTGGAAGGATCTTCAAAGAATTTCTCCATCACGACATCATCAAAGTCTGCAACTTGCTCAAGAAGCTTGTTACGCCACTCGTCAGCTTCGTCCTTCATGGCTTCAGGAATCTCCTCAACTTCATATTCAGCGCCCATGGTCTCATCATGCCACAGAATAGCCTTCATTTTGATCAAGTCAATGACGCCTTTGAAATTCTCCTCTGCGCCAATAGGAATATTGATTGCACATGGATTAGCGTTCAAAACAGACTTCATCTGCTTCAGCACTTCATAATAATCAGCGCCAGAGCGGTCCATCTTGTTCACATAACCCAAGCGGGGAACATTATACTTATCTGCCTGACGCCATACTGTCTCAGATTGAGGCTGTACGCCACCAACAGCGCAATAAGTAGCAACTGCACCATCCAAAACACGCAAAGAGCGCTCTACTTCAGCGGTAAAATCCACGTGTCCCGGAGTGTCAATCAAATTAATCTTATATTGATGCTTATTCCAATTCCAAAAAGTAGTAGTAGCTGCCGAAGTAATAGTAATACCTCTCTCTTGCTCTTGAACCATCCAGTCCATCGTTGCAGCTCCATCATGAACTTCGCCAATCTTGTGCGTCTTACCGGTATAAAACAAGATACGCTCAGACGTTGTAGTCTTACCCGCATCAATATGAGCCATAATACCGATATTACGAGTCAAATGCAAATCTGCTTGTGCCATTGATTCTCTCTAATAATTAAAATCTAAAGTGAGCAAATGCACGGTTGGCTTCAGCCATACGATGCAAGTCTTCCTTGCGCTTGAAGGCACCACCCTGCTCGTTATAAGCATCAAGGATTTCAGCAGCCAATTTCTCTGCCATACTCTTGCCGCCGCGCTTACGAGCGAAAAGAATCATATTTTTCATTGAAATTGACTCCTTACGATCCGGACGAATTTCCGTTGGAACCTGAAAAGTTGCGCCACCAATACGACGAGACTTCACCTCTACCTGAGGAGTAATCTTATCGAGAGCTTCTTTCCAAATATCCAAAGGAGTTTTCTCAGCATCCTTCATTTTATCTCCTACAACTTCAAGAGCTGCATAGAAAATTTCGTAAGAAAGATTTTTCTTACCATCGTACATCAAATGATTGACGAACTTAGACACCTTCTGATCATTAAAACGAGGATCAGGAAGGATTAAGCGTTTCTTTGGTTTAGCTTTTCTCATTTTCTTATTTTCAGTTTAGGCTGCATCTACGTTCTTCAAAACCCGTAGGTTTTTACTCAACCTTCCGCTGACCTTTAATTATTAATTACTTCTTACCGGCCTTAGGACGTTTTGCTCCATATTTAGAACGACGCTGAGTACGATTGGCTACACCAGCCGTATCCAAGGTTCCACGAACTATGTGATAACGCACACCAGGAAGATCCTTAACACGTCCTCCACGAACGAGCACAATCGAGTGC
Organism: uncultured Prevotellaceae bacterium; assembly: GCA_945827465.1. Classification (GTDB taxonomy): domain Bacteria; phylum Bacteroidota; class Bacteroidia; order Bacteroidales; family Bacteroidaceae; genus UBA6382. The sequence goes on along the minus strand of CALZOH010000032.1, from coordinate 279 downwards.
TCCTGCAAGTTATGTCCCTCTCCAGGAATATATGAGTTTACTTCCTTGGAGTTTGTCAAACGCACACGCGCCACCTTGCGCATGGCCGAATTAGGCTTTTTAGGAGTCGTTGTGTAGACACGAACGCAAACTCCACGACGCTGAGGACATGAATCCAAAGCGGGAGATTTGCTCTTCTCAACGAGCACCTTTCTGCCTTTTCTTACCAATTGTGAAATTGTAGGCATAATTGCTGTCTCTTATACACATCTCCGAGCCCACGAGACGTAGAGGAATCTC
>CALZOH010000031.1 GCA_945827465.1 uncultured Prevotellaceae bacterium | reverse complement strand
AAGCAAAGTAGAAAATAAACAAATAATCTGTGAAGTAATTTTAGTCATAGTCACATGGAGGTTTTGCACGTGTGCAAAAAGGCATTGAAGTTAGTTCAAGGGGATTTTGCACGTGTACAAAAGGGTATTGAAGTTAGTTCAAGGGGGGTTGCACGTGTACAAAAAGGCCTTGAAGTTGGTTCAAGGGGGTTTGCACGTGTACAAAAAGGCCTTGAAGTGAGTTCAAGGGGCTTTGCGTCGTGTACAAAAGGGCATTGAACAATGTAAAAATGGTCTTGTACAGTGAACAATTTGGCCTTGAAGTTACTTCAAGTCGTTTTTGCGCAGTGTACAATTTGGGCTTGAAGTTACTTCACGCGAATTTGCGCACATTTTAAACGATGGGAACGACTTCGTTCGGCCGACTAAAACCGACTTAAATCTGAGACATATTATACTTTTTATATTCTACAACCGTACGGGTATCGGGGGAAATTGGTAAATTTGCGATTTGAACACTAAGAATTGACTTAAAAGATTTGATGAAGACAAAAATAATCCGTATCATGTGGGCCATTTTGCTGATAGCAGTGTTAGGCATCGCCGTATTTTTCACTGCCATCGGAAAAGGCTGGATTGGTTATGTCCCCCCGGTTGAAGAACTCGAGAATCCGATCAATAAATTCGCCTCACAAGTGGTCAGTTCCGACGGCGTATTGCTGGGAACCTGGTCATTAAACGAAAACCGCATCTTTGTGAGCCATCAAGACATCGCTCCCTGCATGTTTGAAGCCCTGATAGCTACCGAAGACAAACGATTCTACAGCCATTCGGGCGTTGACCTCATGTCGGTAGCCCGTGCAGTCATCAAGCGAGGACTGATGGGACAGGCCAATGCGGGAGGAGGCAGCACCATCACGCAGCAATTAGCCAAACAGCTCTATACCTCGACCGCTTCGAGCTCGACAGAACGCATCTTGCAGAAGACCATAGAATGGGTCATCGCGCTGAAATTGGAACGTTACTACTCCAAAGACGAAATTCTGACCCTTTATCTTAACTACTTTGACTTTTTGCACCACGCCGTAGGCATCAAGACAGCGGCCCGCGTCTATTTCAACAAGAATCCGAAAGACCTCACAGTGCCCGAAGCAGCCGTACTGGTGGGTATGTGTAAGAATCCGGCCTACTTTAACCCCATACGTGCCCCCAAGCGCGTGCTCGAACGCCGCAATGTGGTGCTAAAATTGATGAACGAGCAGGGCTATCTGACCGATGCCGACTACCAACGGTATCGTGAAATGCCGCTGGGCCTCGACTTCCAACGTGTTTCCCACAAAGAAGGCCTTGCCACCTACTTGCGCGAATATTTGCGCCATGTGCTGACAGCCAAGCGACCCGTTCGCTCCAATTATGCAGCCTGGCAAGACCAGGAATATCATGACGATTCGCTGGCATGGGAAACTGATCCGCTCTTCGGATGGTGTAATAAGAACTTTAAGAAAGACGGCACGCCCTACAACATCTACACCGACGGCCTGCGCATCTACACCACGGTCAACTCGCACATGCAACGCTACGCCGAAGAAGCCGTCAGAGAGCACATGGCAGGATATTTGCAGCCACAGTTTGAGAAGAACAAGAAGACGTCACGCAATTTCCCCTTCTCATCGTCGCTCACCCAAAAACAGATTCAGGATATTCTACACAAGAACATCGTGCAGAGCGACCGTTACCGCAAGTTGAAGAAAGACGGAGCGAGCGAAGAAGAAATCGACCGGAATTTCCGCCGGAAGACTCCCATGACCATCTTTACCTATCATGGCGAAGTTGACACCCTAATGACTCCCCTCGACTCCATACTATATTATAAGTCGCTATTGCGCGCCGGCTTCATGTCGATGGACCCCATCACGGGCGAGGTAAAAGCCTACGTGGGCGGTCTTGACTATGCCAGCTTCCAATACGACATGTGTATGATGGGACGCCGACAAATCGGTTCGACCATCAAGCCCTATCTCTACGCCCTCGCCATGGAAAACGGCTACTCACCCTGCGACGAAGCGCCCAACGTGCAACAAACCTACATGGTGGGCGACAAGCCATGGACCCCCCGCAACGGCAGTACCGACCGCTACGGACAGATGGTCACCCTGCGTTGGGGACTGTCGCAGTCGAACAACTGGATTTCGGCCTACCTGATGAGCAAGCTCAATCCTCACGCATTGGTGTCGCTGATACGTTCGTTTGGCATCAACTCGCTCGACGTTTATCCTTCCATGTCGCTCTGTCTGGGCACTTGCGACATGTCGGTGGCCGAAATGGTGAGCGGTTACTCAGCCTTCGTCAACCGAGGCATCCGCACAGCCCCGCTCTTAGTCAATCGCATCGAAAACAACACGGGCGAAATCATCACCACCTTCCAACCGAGGATGAACGAAGTGATCAGCGCCGAAAGTTCCTATAAAATGCTCGAAATGCTTCAAGCCGTCATCAACGAAGGAACCGGCCGTCGCCTGCGATTCAGATATAACTTCACCGCACAGATTGGCGGAAAGACCGGAACCACCAACAACCACTCCGACGGTTGGTTTATGGGCTTCGTGCCGAGACTGGTTTCGGGCTGCTGGGTAGGCGGCGAAAACCGCGACATCCACTTCAACGAAATGAGTACAGGACAAGGTGCCAGCACAGCACTGCCTATCTGGGCCAAGTATATGAAAAAAGTATATGCTGACCCCTCATTGGATTACAGCGAAGACGAAAAATTCAACATACCCGAAGACTTTGAACCATGCAACAAGATGGAGTCAGACTCTATCATCATAGAAAATGGTATCGACGACATCTTCCAATAACCAACCCTTTACATGCTCCGACCGATGAAACCCCATACATTTATCGCAATCATCCCTGCCCGATATGCTTCGACCCGTTTCCCGGGCAAGCCATTGGCCTTATTGGGCGGACAGCCCATTATTCGCCGCGTTTACGAACAAGTAAGCCGCGTCTTCAACGACGTCTTAGTAGCCACTGACGACGAGCGCATCCTTCAGTGTGTAGAAAGTTTTGGCGGTCGCACAGTCATGACCGGCTCCCATCACCGCAGCGGCACCGACCGATGCTATGAAGCCTACGTCAAGAGCGGCAGTTCGGCCGACATCGTAGTCAACGTGCAAGGCGACGAACCTTTTATTCAGGCAGAACAGTTGGAAGCCGTCATGCAATGCTTTCAAAGCGACAACTGCGACATTGCCACCCTGGTGAAACCCTTCACTGAGGCCGACGGATGGGAAGCGCTCAACAATCCCAACAGTCCTAAGGTCGTAGTAAGCCCCCAACAAACGGCGCTTTACTTCAGTCGCTCGGTCATACCCTACTTGCGAGGAGTGGAACAGAAAGATTGGCTCAAAAAACATACCTTCTACAAGCACATCGGACTCTATGCTTACCGGGCAGAAGTGTTGCAACGCCTCACCTCAATGACTCCTACCCCGCTCGAACTGGCTGAATCGCTGGAACAATTGCGTTGGTTGGAAAACGGATGCACCATCCGCGTAGCCCGCACAGAGCACGAAACCATAGGAATCGACACCCCCGACGACCTTCGACGCGCCGAAATCTTTTTGCAAGCCAAAGGATCGACCCACTCACATGAAAATTCAAGCGTACCATCCCTATAAAATCCCGGCATAACCATGAAATATACCCCATACATCCTCTCATTAGCCCTGCTCATCTGGTGTATTCCACTGGAGGCACAGAAACTGAAAATCGGCACTTATACCTTTAAAGACGGATCAGTCTATCAAGGAGAACTGGAGGGCGGTCGTCCCTCAGGGAAAGGCCGCACCGAATTTAAGAACGGCGACGTATATGAAGGCGAGTACGTAAAGGGCAAGCGCCAGGGAAAGGGAATTTACACCTTCCCCGACGGTGAGAAGTATGACGGAGAATGGTTTCAGGACCAACAACACGGCCATGGCACCTACTACTTCATGAACAACAACCGCTACGAGGGCCTCTGGTATCGTGACTACCAACAGGGAGAAGGCAAAATGTATTACTACAATGGCGACGTATATGAGGGCGATTGGGAACAAGACAAACGCACCGGGCACGGCACCTATATCTATAAGAACGGAGCCTCGTACGTAGGCGAATGGAAAGATGACCAGAAGTGCGGAACAGGAACCTTCATCTGGCCCGACGGTTCATCCTACAAAGGAAGTTGGGCCAACAACCAGCGCAACGGCAAAGGCACCTTCAGTTATGCCGACGGCGACGAATATAAAGGCAATTGGCTGGATGACCTGCAGCACGGCAAAGGCATCTATCGCTTCAAAAACGGTAACGTTTATGATGGCGAATACGTAAAAGGCGAACGTACCGGCTCAGGAATCTTTACCTTTGAAAACGGCAATCGTTATGTCGGACAATTCCTCAAAGGCGAACAAAGCGGTGAAGGCACTTACACCTGGAAAAACGGCGCTGAATATAAAGGACATTGGCTCAATAACCAACGAGACGGACAAGGCACTTACACCTGGACCAACGGTGACGTGTACGAAGGTGCTTGGTCGAAAGGGAAAATGCACGGTGAAGGCATTCTGCGCCTGGCAGAAGGCTCAAAATATAAAGGAGGCTTTAAAAACGGAGTCAAAGACGGCAAGTGCATTGAAGAAGACAAAGATGGTCTGCGCTTTGAAGGCTCCTATTTAGAGGGCCGCAGACACGGAGATTTTATAGAGAAAGACAAAAATGGCAACATTGTCCGGAAAGGTACTTACGACCACGGACTTGCTATAGAAAACTAACCATTCAAACAGTATGAAGAAAACATTAAAGCTCATTCGCCACGATCGTTGGCTCGAGCCCTATGAGGCAGCCATTACCGGCCGCCACGAGCATGCCTTAGAAGTACGCTCTGAACTTACCGCCCGTACGGGTGGCAGTCTGTCACGCTTTGCATTAGGCCACCTCTACTTTGGCCTGCATCAAGAAAACGGAGGATGGGTATTCCGTGAATGGGCTCCCAACGCTACTGAAATCTATCTGATAGGTGATTTCAACAACTGGCAGGAGCTACCCAACTACCGTCTGAGCCGCAAAGCCGGAGGTGTATGGAGCATCACCCTGCCTCTGCGTTCACTCCGTCACGGCGACTTTTATAAAATGAAGGTCTACTGGGAAGGCGGTTGCGGCGAACGCATCCCTGCATGGTGTCGTCGCGTTGTTCAAGACGAGAAAACAAAGATATTCAGCGCTCAGGTATGGAACCCTCAAAAGCCTTACAAATTCCGTATTGGCAAGTTCGTACCCAAGCGTCACCCCTTATTGATCTATGAATGCCACATCGGCATGGCCCAAGATGCCGAAAAAGTAGGCACCTACAACGAATTTCGTGAAAACATATTACCACGCATAGCCCGCGACGGCTACAACTGCATTCAGGTGATGGCCATTCAAGAGCATCCCTACTACGGCAGTTTCGGCTATCACGTCTCCAACTTCTTTGCACCCTCCAGCCGATTCGGCACACCCGATGAACTCAAGCAGCTCATTGACGAAGCCCACAGCCTGGGCATTGCCGTGATTATGGACCTCGTGCAGAGTCATGCCGTCAAAAACGAGTTAGAAGGACTGGGCAACCTGGCCGGTGACCCCTGTCAGTACTTCTATTCGGGTGAACGACGCGAACACAAGCAATGGGACAGTCTGTGCTTTGACTACGGCAAGCCTGAGGTGATCCACTTCCTGCTTTCCAACTGCCGCTACTGGTTAGAGGAATTCCATTTCGACGGATTCCGCTTCGACGGCGTCACCTCTATGCTCTATTACAGCCACGGACTGGGAGAAGCCTTTACCAACTATGGCGATTATTACAACGGACACCAAGATGACAACGCCATCTGTTACCTTACTTTGGCCAACAGCCTCATTCACGAAGTCAACCCCAATGCCATCACCATTGCTGAAGAGGTATCGGGCATGCCCGGCCTGGCAGCTCCATTCAAGGATGGAGGCATGGGCTTCGACTACCGCATGGCGCTGAACATTCCGGACTACTGGATCAAGATCATTAAGGAAAAACGCGACGAGAATTGGGAGCCCAGCAGCCTCTTCTGGGAAGTAACTAACCGCCGCGCCGATGAACTCACCGTTTCGTATTGCGAAAGTCACGACCAAGCATTGGTTGGCGACAAGACCATCATATTCCGTCTCATTGACGCTGACATGTACTGGCACTTCCGCAAAGGAGATGAGAACGGAATGGTACACCGCGGCATTGCCCTCCACAAGATGATTCGCCTGCTGACGGCCTCGACCATCAACGGCGCCTATCTGAACTTCATGGGAAATGAGTTCGGACATCCCGAATGGATAGATTTTCCGCGTGCCGACAACGGATGGAGTTACAAATATGCCCGCCGTCAATGGCACTTGGTGGACGACAAAACGTTATGTTATCATTTCTTGGGCGACTTCGACCGCGATATGCTGAAAACCATCAGCAGTCTACCGGCATTCGACCTCACTCCCGTTCAGGAAATATGGCACGATGACCCCGATCAAGTACTTGCCTTCACACGTGGAAGACTGTTATTCGTCTTCAATTTCAATCCGTCGAAGAGCTTTAGCGATTATGGCTTCCGAATGTTGAAGGGATGTTACCGTACCGTGCTCAACACCGATAATCCCATCTATGGCGGCAACGGTTTGACCGACGACACGATGGAACATTTCACCATCCCCGACCCATTATTGGACGCCGACGGCAAGGGATGGCTCAAACTCTATCTGCCGGCACGTACTGCCGTAGTGCTTGAAAAGAAAGACTAATCAATTTAAGAGCCGCGCGGCATTTCAGAAGGAGTCGACCGCGCGGCCCTTATGATTTTGAAAGGATCCAACAGATGATTACACCCACCCATTATATAGTTGTCCGCCTGCGAATTTTTATCAACCGATTCCGTAATAAAGTTCGCTTGCTGCACCTATGCAATTATGTGCTGTTCATACTTTTCTGCTACATCTTTCTGCTCAATATGGAGTCAGACATATTGGCTCTATCCTTCCATAAACTTACCAAGCACTATCTGCCTGACATTGCTGGCAGTTGTGCACTGTTATTTACCTTGCTGTTCACCTTCGTTCACGTAGGCATCAACCAGTTGCTCCATCTCAAGGGACGGAATCACGCCATTTCATTTCTGCCCTCCTTCCTCTGCCTTGCGTGTCTCACCGGAATAGTACCCGAATTTACCCGCCTCAATTACTTTCCGCTCATCATCGGTCTGGCCGCCTTCGTCTTCCTGACCCTTTTCCGACCTCGTTCATTCCGCCCCCACGATCATTTTTGGACAATGGCTCTGCCCAATGCCCTCTACCTATTAGCAGGCATGCTGTTCGTAACCTTTGTAAGCAATACCGATGACCGCCTGCACTACGAACTGCGCATTCAACGACACCTGCAACGCAATCAATATGTCCAGGCCATGAACATCGGAGCACGTAGTTTGACAAGCGGACGCCGCTTGCTGGCCTTACGCGCACTGACACTCAGCCGAGCAGGACAAATGGGAGAACGACTGTTCGAGTATCCCATCGACTCAGCCACCACTGACTTGTTTCTCCATCCGAGCGATGCAGGCATGATGATATTGCCGCCTGACAGCCTAATGCCCGTACCCGGGTTTATGCCCACTGAACAAAATTATTTGAGCGAATTAGAGAAAAGCATTCAACAACTTCGGAGTAAAAATGCGCTCGCCGACTATTGGCTATGCACCCTACTCCTCCAGAAACGCCTCGACGACTTCGCGCAATGGTTACCCCGATTCTATGGTGTCATCACCAACACATCGGGCAACCATCTGCCACGGCATTACCGCGAAGCGCTCATTCTCTATCGCTCCTTATTTATACATCCCCGTATCATTTATCGCGGCACATCGGCCGAAATCACCAATTATTCCGACTTTATGGAGCTTTCAGAGAAATATACCGATTACACCGAACGGCGCAACCGCACCCGACGTCTTTATGGCAACACCTATTGGTGGCATTACTATTTCAACTGAACAGATATCCTGCCAAAACTTCATCATTGCCCATCGAAAATGATGTAACGATTTTGTCATTGAAGAGCCGGCAATTTATCTTAAAAACGATTATCTTATTGAATAATCTTAAATATAGGTAATTATAGCGTCGTATCCAATTAGGAAAAGGAGCAATCATTTTCCCAATTAAAAAAAATGCCGTAAATTTACGGCTCGAAAATAAACAAAAAGAAAAATCCAAATATTACATCCATCAATATGAATAAAACTTTTACCAAACAACTTTTCATGTCACTGCTATTGGCTCTGGCCTTACCCTCCATAGCTTCTGCTCAGAGCCTTCTGTCGGGAACGCCGATCGGTTCACCTTCGGTAGACTACTCGACAGGTTCTATATCTGAGACAGTGAACACCCCTGCCAACGCATTTGACAACAATAGTGGAACATTCTATGCCTCTTATGACCGTTCTTACACCTGGGTGGGACTGGATTTGGGTCAGAAGCATGTAATCTCGAAGATATATTTCCGTCCTCGACAAGGTCATGGTGCCCGTTTGGAGTTAGGTGTATTTGAAGGTGCCAACCTGCCCGACTTCAGCGACGCTGTACCTTTGTATGTCATACCGAAAGAAGTTCCCGATAACCGTTTGAGTTATTGCTCCGTGAAGTGCTCACGCGGATTCCGTTATGTACGTTATGTAGGTCCTAACAATGCACGATGCAACATCTCTATCATCAAGTTCTATGGAACACCTTCGGAAGGTGACGATTCCCAACTCTACATACCGGGTAGTCTTCCTGTAGTCACCATTCACACGGCAAACGCTGTAGAAATCAACAATTCCAATAAAACCATCTATCAAAAAGGCATCGTATCGGTGATTTGGAATGAAGGTAAAAGCATCTACACAGATAGCCTTCAGGTACGCGGACGAGGAAACGGTAGCTGGACCTTCCCACAGAAACCATACAAGATGAAATTAAATCACAAGTACCGTATGCTTGGTTTCCCGGCCAAAGCCAAGGACTGGACGTTGATCAATACCTATCGCGACAAGACGCTGATGCGTAACCTGGTAGCATTTGAAGGCAGTCGCCTGCTGAAAATGCCCTATACACCTGCATCTACATTGGTTGACGTATTCCTCAATGGTGAGTACAAGGGTATCTATCAGCTCACTGACCAGGTTGAAGTGCATAAGAACCGCGTTGAAGTAGAGGAAATGACACGCGAAGACAACGATTTGCCTAACGTATCGGGAGGATACATGATTGAAGTTGATGCCTATGCCGGTCAAGAGAAGTCGAAATTCTATTCTGCACGCTTCGGTACACCCGTTACTATCAAATATCCGAAAGAAGACGAAATCACTCCAGCACAATCCAAGTATATTTCCAACAATTACAACATGTTTGAAACGCGCACCTTCCTTACAAGCTATACAGACCCAACAGTTGGTTTCCCCAGTGTACTGGATGTTGATTCGTACTTAAAGCGTTTCATGGCTATGGAATTTACCGGTAACACCGATGCTTACTATAGTGTACACATGTATAAGAAGCGCAACGATCCTCACTTCTACACCGGACCGGTATGGGACTGCGACCTTGCCTTCGATAATGACACACGTACCTATCCCATCAACTCGATGAGCACCTTTGTGAGCCTCAGCAACAAATGCTCTACCGTAGCAGGAATGAAAGATATGCTCAACCGCATCTTAGGTGCTTCGTCTAAAAAGATGTCACAAATCTGGAGTGAAGCACGCAACCGCAATGATTTTACAGCCGAACACTTTGAGCGCTTCATTGATAGCGTGGCTCAAGCATGCGATGCCTCACAGAAGTTGCACTACACCCGTTGGAAAACCCTTAATGAATTGGTAACGCTCACACCTTTTGCCCGTGGTTCCTATCAGGCAGAAGTTGACTTTATCAAAGGATGGGTAGGTGAACGCATCGCATGGCTTGACAGAAAGATTGGTTTGATTCCCGACGGCGTCAACACCCTGCAAGCCAACTCTGCCGGTGTCATCTATAGAGATGGTAACGATATTTGCTTCAGCCAATTTGAGGAAGGTAGCAATATAGAAATCTATAAGCAGGACGGTACCTTGGTAACCCGCAAGGCCACAACAGACTACAACGAGAGTATCAGCATGCAACCCGGCTTCTACATTGTGAGAGTAACAGAACCTTCGGGTAATATTGTCAAGAAGAAGATCGTATTACAATAAGTAGTAGCACCCTAACGGATCATCCCCACCATTAAGATGAAACTGGCCATCGTAGGAACCGGAATGATTGCAGGAGAAGCCTTAAAGGCCCTTCAATATGTTCCGCAGATTGAAACTGTTGCCATCTATGCCCGCCCACAAAGTCGAGCAAAAGGTGAAGAACTCGCGCGGCAATATGGCATCGCAAAAGTTTTCACTGACTATGATGAGTTGTTGCGAGAAGACCTCGACTTTGTTTACATTGGCAACATCAACAGCGTTCACTATGAATACGGCATGAAGGCATTGGCCGCAGGTAGGAATCTCATCATGGAAAAGCCGATGTGCAGTCGTTCAGAACAGAGCCACAGCTTAGCTGAGGCTGCACAGAAGCAGGGACTATACGTGTTTGAGGCACTCACCTTTCTTCACGCCCCCTTCTTTCAGCAACTTCGTGAACTCATTCCCCAATTGGGGCCGGTCAGACTCATTCAGTGCAACTACTCTAAGTATTCCTCACGTTACGACCGCTATTTGCGCCACGATGTAGCTCCCGTTTTCGACCCCGCCTGCGATGGAGGAACACTTCTTGACCTGAACATCTACAATCTGAATTTTGTTCTGGCCCTCTTTGGTGCTCCCATGACAGTACATTACACCGCAAGACTGGGCTTTAACGGTATCGACACCTCTGGAACGGTTGTGCTCAGTTATCCGCAAATGGTAGCTTCCTGTACGGCAGCCAAGGATTCCTTTAGTCCGTGCTTCGATATGATACAAGGCGAAAAAGGATGGCTTCGCATCAACGGATCACCCGACGACTTGGAGAAATTAGAACTCTGTGTGGGCGAAAAGATGCAGATCATACGGATTTCACCCGAAGGTCATCGAATGGTAGATGAATTCAAAGCATTTGAACAAATCTATCGCGAGAAAGACTACGAGAAAATGCTCCATTATCTCCGACACTCCCTCCTCGTAGCAGATGTTGCTCAGAAAGCACTCGATTGTATCCCCGCAAATTCTTGAACGATTCAGAAAGAGATTCTCCTATAAGTTTCGCGGCAGTTATTCTTTTCACCAGACTAACTGCCGCGATTTTTTGATGGGCGATATAGAAGCAGGTTTTCTCACCCGTCAACTCCTTACCACCCACTTCCCATTGTCATTGAGAATATATTTTTTTCCCTCATTCGCTGCATAGAAGGTTGAACCCGGGCACAAGCACCTACCACTATTTCCTTCCAAATCCTTCCTATTGCCCGCTCCGCTGCCAAGCAAACGGGGAGATAAACTCCTGTAACGCTTTCCCCACTCCATTTGGTCAACCGATTGGTCGATGTAATACTTCACATGCTGATAATCGGTTAACTCCGCAGCCAATCCAATCAATCGGAACGTATGCAGACCATCGGTCCACGTTGAACCCAGCGGACGAACCGGTGCAACCACGTAATCGGTTCCAGAGGAATGCACAAACTCCGTAGCGGGCAAACAGCAACCTCCTTCCAGACAGCTGACATCAAAAACACCCATTACGAAGCGTTCGCCTTTCTCTATCAGGAATTGCTCTTCCTCTGCAAATGACAGATTCATATCGTAACGCGTTGCCATCTGTTCATAAAGGTCCACCCGATCGGCTGAGAGCAATAAATGCCGGCAGCCGATGAACAGTTCACCGACCTCGGCCAGATGTTTTGTGTCGGTATATACCGCCATCTGAACGTGCAAGTCGGTTGATCCGGACACTTCTTCCAAGGGTATCTGTACACGCATTCTGAAACTGCCGCTCCAAGGCGAATACAAATGGCCGGGACTTACATCGGCAACACGCAAAGTTCTATCGCCTTTCATGTAGCCGATGCGCAGATAAATGTTACTGAACAGCACCGAAGGAGAACGTCTCACATAGAGCATTTCAAGATTCAAGTAACGCATGCCTGACTGATACTTCAAGAGAGTATTCAAAACAGGAGTCGTAGCAAAGGAATTGGCATAATAACATCCCATACACAGACGTCCGAAGGATGTATCCACCCATTTCTTCAGCAACGAAGGTTGCTCGCTGACCGATGTCACCACGGCTTGAGCACTGCTCTTTTGTAGCGGCATCAGACATTCGTCGGGAGTAAACACCACCGACTTACCCGAAAGCAAAGCCTTCCGTTGTACTCTTTGGTGACCTTCAAACATACAGTTACACAGTTCGGCTGACAGGGTGGTCTCCACCTTGACCCGCTCGAAATAACTGCGGTTCATCTCCGCTTGCACGCCGTCTGTATTGTTCCCCATCGCCGTCACCTGACTATCAAGTGACGTACTGCTCACCACCCTCAGCAGAGGCGTTCGGTTCAGTTCAAAATGATTATGACAAATGGAAGCCGTTGCACGCTGACCAATCTCCACGTCAATGGCATAACCTTCCTGCTGAGCCTTCTCATCGCCAAGGGTTCCTTCACAATTGTTATTGTCAATGCGACAGAGTCCTTTCTGTACATTAATATATAATAGGTACCAATTATGATGACACTTGTTCCCCAAGAACTCGAACGACCAAACGCATTGGCGAGTGATGCCCGACTTGGCATGTATTTGCTCTGAGACAGACGAGGCATACACGCAATAGCCATTATCTACAAATGCACAATCCTGAAACTTCAGGTAATTCAAGGGATAGGCTAAAGTGCTATTGATACAAAACGCCTTGTCGAAACCTTGGAAAAAACAACGCTCGAACATCACCGGCCACGTGGGGGCATTGACCGTTGAGCGGAAGTCAACGCCTAATGTCGGCGATTTACTTCCCGCATGTTTCCGGTCACAAACCAACTGCAGATCACTCATGCTGACAGGATCAGCTACGTCTTCACCACAGATCACGCAGCTCTTCCCCGGCGCAACGCAAAGCAAGCTGGCCCTGTTCGTAAACATCTGCCGAATGTCAGTACCGGCCTTGCCCCGCTCCCATTGGTCTTCGCGCAGCTGAGCACCACTGCCGAGCAGTCTCACATTACCACGATTGATCACGACACCCGTCACCCAATAGTTCACGGCACGGAAACGAAGGGTTTTTACCGACAACTGCTCGGCTACTTCTATGGCGCGGTTAATGGCAGCCGTGTCATCGTGACCTTGATGAGTGTTCAAATCATAATCACCCATGGCACCAAACCATTCCGGACAGATTTCAGATACATTCAGACGGGCATCGTCGGCAAAGCGCAAGCCTTCACGAAACACCCACATACCGCCGGCCATGAACCGCACACAACCTTGCAGCGTTCCATGACGAAGACTTCCGCCTGCAAACTGCATCATCGACGAAGCCGACATGTTCACCGAGCGACCTTTCAAGTCGAAATCAGCCTCCACAATGAGCAGAGCCTCCTTTTCAGAGAGCGCTGCAACCAGGGCATCGGTCGTTATCGATTCACTTAGAATGATTCTTTTCATCTGTTCTGCCATTAACTGGCGGACAAAATTAAGAAAAATCAAGTAGTCATCGCCATGACTCTCCTTTTTTATGTAATTTTGCGGGCGTAAAAAGGAACATCAATATGCTTACCATTAATCAGATTACAGAAAATAAGGAAGCCGCCATCAAAGGTTTGGAGAAAAAGCATTTTCCACAGGCTGCCGAATGTATAGAACAGGCCATCAGCTATAATGAAAAGAGAAAGGCAGCCCAGACTGAATTAGACAAAAATCTGGCTGAACAGAATAAAACAGCTAAGACCATCGGACTTTTGATGAAAGAAGGCAAGAAGGCCGAAGCTGAACAAGCCAAGCAAGAAGTGGCACTACTCAAAGAACAGAGCAAAAAACTTCAGGAAGATAAAGACCAAGCTGAAAAACAACTGCAAGAACTCCTCTACACCATACCTAACTTACCCTACGACGAAGTGCCTGAAGGAACTTCGGCCGAGGATAACGTAGTGGTAAAGATGGGTGGAATGGAGACCCAACTGCCCGAAAACGCGCTGCCCCACTGGGAACTCGCCAAGAAATACAACTTAATTGATTTCGATTTGGGCGTAAAAATCAGCGGAGCCGGTTTCCCCGTCTATATCGGACAGGGCGCACGCCTGCAAAGAGCGCTCATCAACTTCTTCCTGGACGAAGCACGCAAGGCCGGATATACCGAAATCATGCCGCCCACGGTGGTGAATGCCGCTTCGGGTTACGGCACCGGTCAGCTGCCCGACAAAGAAGGACAGATGTACCACTGCGAGGTTGACGACCTCTACCTGATTCCTACGGCAGAAGTGCCCGTCACCAACATTTACCGCGATACCATCCTTGACGAGGCCAAACTCCCCATCAAGAATTGTGCTTACACGCAGTGTTTCCGCCGCGAAGCCGGTTCATACGGCAAGGATGTAAGAGGTTTGAACCGACTCCACGAATTCTCCAAAGTAGAAATAGTGCGCATCGATACTCCCGAGCACTCTCGCGAAAGCCATCAGGAGATGCTCGACCACGTTGAAGGCCTCCTGCAGAAGTTGGAATTGCCTTATCGCATCCTCCGTCTGTGTGGTGGTGACATGAGTTTCACCTCTTCCATCTGTTACGACTTTGAAGTATATTCCGAGGCTCAAAAGCGTTGGTTGGAAGTTAGCTCCGTGTCGAACTTCGATACCTATCAAGCCAACCGCATGCACTGCCGCTATCGCAAAGATGGCAAGAAAATCACCCTTTGCCACACCCTCAACGGTTCGGCTCTGGCTTTGCCGCGCATAGTTGCTGCTATTCTCGAAGATTTCCAAACGCCTGAAGGCATCCGCATGCCCAAGGCTTTGATTCCTTATACCGGCTTTGAAATGATTCAATAACCGGGATTTCATCCTACCTAACTTTAAGGGGCTGTGTAGTAATTGAAGTTTTACAACACAGCCCCTTTTCTGTGGAGGCATCCGCCCACTGCTTTTCAGTTTATTTCTTGGCAGGCAATGTGAAGGTGTCGCTCAAGAAGTCTGCCGTGGCGTACTTCATGCCATAAGGACCATATTCGCCCAATGCCTTATGGGCAATCATGTGGTCAGGATCTTTGCTCGCCGTATTGACCGGATCACCGTAAGGGGTGGCTATCATTTGAGAGATGGAGTATTCCCAGGCCTTATTGGGCAAGATGTTCCGATACATCGTTACGATGCAGTCCCCAATGGGTTTGTTTTCCACCGAGAGTCGCTCACGGTCCCACACGATGAGTTGCCAATAGCGGCCGCGAGCCTTCTCTTCAGCTACTTTGGCGGTAACGGCATCCAGTTGCGGATTCTGTTTCATGCAGACCACAAAGGTGCACTGCTCGCCATCAGGCACATTGGCTTGCTTGTCGTAGACGGAGTAATAGGAATGCGTGTCGCGTGCAGAGCCAAAACACATGGACCAATAGCGGGCTTTAGCTCCCCGATAGTCCTCCACACGCTGCGGTATGGGTACGGGGATGAAACTGAAGACCAATACCTGGTCGTCCTTCAAGATGGTACGGGCGAATAAGTAGTCGGTAGAGTTGTTGGGATAGTAGGCTCCGCGTGATGCCAGGAAGAAAGGCATGTCGTCGTTGTCGTCCGACCAGAGATGGTCGTAGCTGACAGCAAAATTCGTCACGTTGGAGTTCATGCGCAAGGGTGCTTTCACCTCCTTGAGCGTGTTGATGTCGAGGGCATGAATGGCAGGCAACTCCACTCCGCCGGTCTCGCCTTCGCCCAGGTATTCGCGCACAACCACTGCTGCCCGGGTGACACCGGCCTTCAACACGCACACATTGTTGGAACCGAGCCGGGCGATTTTAGCTGCATCCATTGTGGAAGGCACAATGTAGAGGGTAAAATAATTGGTCTTGTCAGATGTTTGTTCAAAGGGATTGACCGAACCTTCATCCGGCGTAATCTCATTGTCGGCCAATCCACCAATGGCTTCGCCTTTTTCATCGTCGTAAAGACTGAAACTGAAGAATCGAGCCTTGGGGAATGCTCCCTTGATGCACAGGGCGATGTCTTTGTTCTCACCTTCCGGGTCGGTATTCCACGTGTACTCCCAGTAATTCACGTACAGGTCAGGATAGGCAAAAATCGTGCCATCACTTCCCACCAGGGTTTTTCCCCATTGTTCCTTGGGACTCGGGTTGACAATGTTTCCTTCATTCGGATTGTCGTCTGAATCGCTACAGGCTGTTAGGCAAAACAGTGCGCATAATGTAGCAAGCATTAAATAGGATTTCATCATTTCTGTTTGTGTAATTAAGTTATTCAATGCGCCAAAGGTAAGTAAAAATTCAGGGAATACCCTCCTTGCCACCTTAAAAATATCATCCCGTCAGTTGCAGAGGTTGTTAAATAAAATCAAGCGGCTACTTCCGTCCTGAAAAATGCTTCGCCGAAATCAGCATCCCAAATATTTAATCAGTAAATTTGCCCCGACATAAGTTGTTTCATCTTAATTGATGTTCCCGATTTCCGCATCTACTAATCCCAAACAGATAAGCGTATGTATTACATCTCTAAATTTTTCTTAGGATTGGCTGCATTGACAGCCGTGTCATTCATGTCTTGTAGCGACGACGACTGCGACAAGAAGGGTGGAAGCGACAATGGCTCCCTTCCGCTCAGCCAGATCAACACGCCCAAGCGCAATCCCTATCTGGCAGCAGAGCATTACAGCATTACTCACTTCAATTCGGCTCAGACCGATGCCTTCCCCTACGCCGTGGCCGATGGCACCTTCCGCGTCGACCCGATGCAGGCAGAGGGCGGATGGAGCGGTCCCGTCAATCTGATGACCCTTTCAGCCGCTGTCGACGGGTATATGTGGGGAATGAGCAGCGACCGGGTGTCGTATTATCGCACTTCAAACGGGGCGTTCACCAAGCTGGGCGAGGCCGGACTGCCGTCGGGCACGATGAAGACGGACGAGCAACTGCGGATTCTGACGGACAAGTATGAGAATGTTTCCGACCTCTACAATGCCATTGTACCCTTCTTGGGCACCAACCCCATGTTTGCCATTGCCAGCGGCAACTATGTTTTGTGTGATAAAGACAATTACGCCTACAGCAACATCGGCACCACCATTGCCCGCTACTGCCTGGTCGACCCGAAGAACCCGGACGCCGGCATCAAACTCGACAAACAATTTGACGTACAGGGCAGCGTGGGCGGTGCCAAGAGCCTGGTGGGCGTCATCATGTCGTACGACGGCCATTTGGTAGTGGCATATAATAAAGGGATAGCCATCGTCGACCGCAATCTCACACAGATTATCGACAGCTATCAGTTGCCGGCCGACCAGGTGCTCAGCAATTCCATCTCAATCGATGAGCACAACGGCATCTACTTGGCCAGCAACAGCAACGTGGAAAATGGAAAAGGACTGATGCAAAAGATCATTTTAAAGAATGGAAAGCTCAGTACCAGCGAAGCCGACGGTGCTTGGCAGTCGGCCTATGACGGCGGCCCGATGGCACCTTCCATCAAGATGGGCTACGGCACCGGTTCTACGCCCACGCTGATGGGCTTTGGCGACGACGAAGACAAGCTCGTGGTCATCACCGACGGTGCCAAGCGGATGAAGATAGTTGCCTTCTGGCGCGACAACATCCCCTCCGATGCCAAAGAGGTGGTAGCCGGAAGTCCGCGCATTGCAGGCGTTCGCCCCATCACGTGCGGCCTGCCCGAGTCGACCGAGTGGATTCAGTCGGAACAGTCTGTAGCCTGTGCCGGATATGGAGCTTTCGTCGTGAACAACATCTTGAGCGGAGGAGCTACAACGGGTGACAAGGTGGTAGACGTACTGGCCATCGGCCCGCTCATCGAGACTCCGCGCGGTGCAGAGCGTCTGCAATGGAACACCGCCGACAATTGTTGGGAAACCATATGGACGCGCGCCGACATTAGTTCGCCAAGCATGATTCCAGCCATCAGTACCCCATCCGAAATGGTCTTTGTCAATGGTTACAGCCAGGCCGACGGATGGGAGGTAACCGGACTTGATTGGAACACGGGCGAAACGCGTCACCGTGTGATCTTTGGTGACACCAGTCGAGGCAACGGCACCTATGCCATCATTCAGTACTTGGAGAACGGTGACCTACTGTTCAACTCCGTGAGCGGTCCCTTCCGAGTAAAGTTAAAGCCCTAATCCTGGATGGGATTTGTCCATGTAAAGGCTGAAATCCCGAATAACTGACATCATATCCCTACTTACGCCCGATGTACGCCGAATCCACTCCCTTCGGATTCCCCATACATCGGGCGTAATTTATAATATTTCCCCTCCGTTACCTGCATCCACGTCACGTAAACAAGGGTAAACCACCTTGAATTTCTACTTGCACCCAGTGACATCTGAAAAACCTACCCCTTGATTCTTACT
Organism: uncultured Prevotellaceae bacterium; assembly: GCA_945827465.1. GTDB lineage: Bacteria > Bacteroidota > Bacteroidia > Bacteroidales > Bacteroidaceae > UBA6382. The sequence goes on along the minus strand of CALZOH010000031.1, from coordinate 117 downwards.
TGCACATGATGAAACCCACAATCAAGAATCCTTGATTCCTACTTGCACCCCGTGACACCTATAATCAAGACCCCTTGATTCCTACTTGCACCCGGTGACATCACAAATCAAGACCCC
>CALZOH010000030.1 GCA_945827465.1 uncultured Prevotellaceae bacterium | reverse complement strand
TGTAGGCCTGCAAAAGCATTAAAAAAGACATTTTTTAAGATTTAAAACCTTCCGGAAGCTCTGCGAAGGCTTGCGGAAGGGAGTCGGGAGGTCGAAAAAGGGGGAAGAAAGGACTCAGTCGGTTAAAAACAAGTCGCTAATGATTCCGTCGGACACGAAGAGACCTTTTCGGGTCAGGCGCAAGTGCGCCGCAGGGTCGCGGCTAAGTTCCAGCAGGTGCCGCTCGAGGTGGGGACGGGCCGAGGCAAGGAGTCGGCGGCAGGCTTCCTCGCCCAGCCGCAGGCGGAAGTGGTCTAAGCAGATGCCGGTGCGCGTGCGGAGGCCTTTCATAATGGCTTCGTTGTATTTCATAGAGTCGGTGAGCAGTTCCTTCTCACAAAAGTGATGTCCCTCCACGTCACCCTGCGTCCGGAGATAGCCCTCGAAGTCGCCCGGATTCCATTGGCGGCTGTCGCCATCGTAGGAGTGAGCGCCCGCGCCCACACCCAAGTAGGGCGTATCGGTCCAGTACGACGAGTTGTGGCGCGAGTGGCGGCCGGGCCGGGCAAAGTTAGAGATTTCGTACTGCTGCAGGCCGGCCTGCTCGCACCGGTCGATGAGCCGTTCGTACATGGCCAGCGAAGTCTCGTCGTCGGCCTCCTTGACAAGGCCTTGCTCCAGCATGCGGTGGAGCGGTGTGCCCTCCTCATAGCTCAAGGCATAGGCCGAGAGGTGGTGGATGGGCAGGCTCAGGGCTTCGCGCAGATCGTCGCTCCAGGCCCGGAGGTCCTGACCGGGCAAGCCATAGATGAGGTCAAGGCTGATGTTGTAGCCCCTTTGGCTCAGCAGGTCGACGGCCCGGTGTACGTCGGCCGCCCGATGGCGTCGGCCGATGATGCGGAGGGTATCGTCATGAAACGATTGCACCCCCATGCTAATCCTGTTGACGGGCGTATCGGCCAACAGGCTTACGTAGTCGGCCGTGATGTCGTTGGGGTTGGCTTCGAGGGTCACTTCGGCCTGCGGCGCCAAGTGGAAGAGTCGCTCCATGGTGGCGAAGAGCTGCCCGAGCTCGTCGGCCGAGAGCAGCGAGGGAGTGCCGCCGCCCAGATAAACGGTGTGGAGCACCGAGTCGGCCAAGTAGCCGGTTCGGTGCTCCATTTCCAGGCAGAGCGTGCGGGTGTAGGCCTTGCGTTGAGGGGCCGCCAGCAGGGTAGAGAAGAAGTTGCAGTAGTGGCAACGGCTTTTGCAGAACGGAATGTGAAGGTAAAGTCCGCTCATTGCTCTTACTCGGCTTCGAGAATGCGCCGGGCCATGGCTTCGCCCAATTGCCGGCACTTGAGACCTGTCTCGCGCGTAAAGCCTTGCTTCATTTCGACCGGTTCGCCCACCATCTCCATGCCGGGAGCCGTGGCAAACTCGGTGAGGTGCTTCACGGCCTGTCCGGCCCAGGTAAAGCTGCCGAAGCAACCGATCAGACGGTTCTTCAAGCCGCGGTGGCGCAGGTCAGAGAGCAGTTGCTCCATGAGCGGATAGAGTCCGTTGTTGTAAGTAGGTGCGCCGAGCAAGAGGCCTTTGAATCTGAAGGCATCGGCAATGAGGTAGCTTGGGTCGGTGCGGCTCAGCTTGTGCATGGTAAAGTTCTTCAAACCTCCCTTGACGAGTCCTTCGGCCACGCTTTCGGCCATCAGCAGGGTGTTGCCATACATGCTGCCGAAGATGAGGCTCACGCCCTGTTCGCCCTCGTAAAGGCTCATGCGCTGATAAGCTGCGATGACGCGCCCGATGCTTTCGGACCATACCGGACCATGGGTGGGGCAAATCCGCCGGAGCGTGAGGCCGCCCAACTTCTTCAGCGCCATTTGCACCTGGGTGCCGTACTTGCCCACAATGTTGGAGTAGTAGCGAATCATCTCAGGGAAGTAGGGCTCAACGTCCATCTCACTGTCGAGTACACCTCCGTTCAGTGCCCCGAAGCATCCGAAGGCATCGCCCGAGAAGAGCGTGCCGCTCTGGGGCTCGTAAGTCACCATCGTTTCAGGCCAGTGCACCATCGGGATAAGGTAAAAACGCAGGTCCATGCCCTCCAGGCTCAGCTCGCTGCCTTCGCCCACGCAAAGCGAAGGACCGCTCTGGCAGTAGAAGCCTTCGGCCATTTGCAGCGTCTTCTTATTTCCAACCAGACAAATGTCGGGGTAAACCTGGCGAATCAGTCCGATGCAGCCCGAGTGGTCAGGCTCCATGTGATTAATCACTAAGTAGTCGATGGGGCGGGTGCCGATCACTTCGCGAATGTTGTCTAAAAACGTAGCAAAGAAGCGCACGTCGACCGTATCGATCAGGGCAATCTTCTTGCCCACCACCAAGTAGGAATTATACGAAACCCCGCTGCTCAAAGGCCAAAGGCACTCAAAGCGCTCTTTGTTGCGGTCGTTCACACCTACGTAATAAATGGAAGGTATCAGTTGTTTCATGTCGGATGAATGAAAGAATTAGCAAGTAGTGTTCGAGGGAAGTCCCAGGAGGAGGCGCTCGATCGCCTCGGGGTAGCAGCGATATTCCAGGGCGTGGACTCGGGCCGCCAGCTCTTCGACCGTATCGCCCGCCAGAACCGGGCACTTGGCCTGCATGACCACGTGGCCATGGTCATACTCCTCGTCAATCATGTGAATCGTAATGCCCGTCTCGCTATCGCCCGAAGCCAGCACGGCTTCGTGAACGCGGTTGCCATACATGCCTCTGCCGCAGTGGCGCGGAATCAGAGAGGGGTGGATATTGACAATGCGCCCCTCGAAGTGACGGATCAGGTAGGCCGGAATCAGCAGCAGAAAGCCCGACAAGACGATGAAGTCAATCCCGTAGTGCCGGAGCAAGGCCAGCGTAGCGGCTTCGTCGTTCCAGGCCTCTTTCGGATGAAACACGGTGGCCACTCCGGCCGCCTCGGTGCGCAGGCGCACGCCGGCTTCCTTCCGGTTGTAAACCACGAGCGAGACCTGAATCTGCGGGTGATTTTGGAAGTAGCGGATGATGTTTTCGGCGTTGGTGCCGTCACCTGAAGCGAAAATAGCAATATGATGCATTCGTTGTTCTGTAACAATAGTAGATGGTCGTGCAAAGTTACTAAAAAATGGCCGTCGCCTATTTCCTGCTCATTTGAATAGGCCGATTGCGCGTGTAAATGGTCTGATTTTGTGGGATGACTGAGCGCCACCGCCCGTTTTGACAATTCAACTTCCTTTTTGGCCATCTCGCTCGGCGCGGGCAGGGGCTTAGATGCCGAAACTGTGGAGCGACGACGGAAACGTGTTGTCGGCACTTCCCGTCAGGGCCAGCGTAATGACCGAAAAGCGTATGCCGGGAATTTCTTTCATGCTTTCGCAGCAGGCAAGCAAGGTGGCGCCCGTGGTCACGACGTCGTCAATCAGGAGGAGATGCTTCCCGCTCACCCGGTCGGGACAGGGACAACGGAAGGCATCCTTCACGTTCTCCCGGCGTTGCAAATAGGTGAAGTGCGTTTGCGAAGGCGTCTCGCGGTGGCGTATCAGCACGTCGTCCCAGACCTCTATCCCCGTCGCCTGAGCCAATCCCCGGGCCAGCCGCTCGCTTTGGTTGTAACCGCGCTCGTGCAATCGCTTGCGTGCAAGCGGTACGGGCACTATGGCATCGATGCCGTCGAAGAAGTGAGAGCCTTCGAGGTCCTCGCCCATCAGGCGGCCGAGGAAGGCAGCCGTTTCGGCACGCCGATGATACTTAAAAGCCTTGATAAGTTGGCTGCTGGCCGAGCCGGGATAGTAGTAGATGTAGGAATGCCCCTTCTCGAGCGGTGTCAAACCGAGGAAGATGCGCTCGGTAGGGTTGTTGGACTTGCCCCGGAAGTGGGTGAAAGGCAGCTGCTCGAAGCAGTCGGAGCACAGATGCTCTTCGTGCAAAGCCAGTTTCCTTTGGCAGACAGGGCAGAGCGGGGGCAGGATAAGCCGCCTGAAGTCGCGGGCCAATCCTTTCGCTTCGCCGAAGGCCCGGCGCAAATGTTCAGAAAAGGTCGTCATAAACGTCTTCGCCCAAATCCATCTCTCCCATGCAACGATACACCAAGTCGGGCTCGAAGCCTCGCCCGACGGCGAAACGGGCCAACTTCGCTTTGCGCACGTAAGAATTGACTCCTTGAATGGCCCGCGACTTGTTCGTGAGAAGCTTTTCGAGCTTCTGCTTGTAAAGGTCGGCCGGCAGGCGATGACAGGCTTCCTCGATGAGGGGCGTCGGAATGCCTTTCATGCGCAAGGCTTGTGTAATCTTGATGCGCCCCCAGCCGGAGTAGCGGAATTTGTCGTTCGCGAAAGCATGGGCATATCGCTCTTCGTCGGTAAAGTTCTGCTCCTTGAGTCGCAGCAACACCCTCTGACGGCTCTCTTCGTTCAGTCCCCATTCCTGCATCTTGCGCAACAGCTCTTGCGGGGCGTGTTCGGCCGTGGCGCAGCGGGTGGCCAGTTTCAGGAAGGCCTCGTCTTCTGTAACAGTCTTCATCGTTGACATATCAGCATGCGTTTTTTGAAGTATCGGTCGTGGAGTAGCGTGGTGCGGTATCCGTCATCCTCAAAGAGGCGTTGCGTCTCGTCGGGGAGGGCGGAGTTGATTTCGGCGAAAATCCTTCCTCCATCGTTCAGGACTTGCTGCCCCCATGCGGCGAGGGCGCGGTAAAAGCGCAGGGCGTCGCAGTCGGGCACAAACAAGGCCAACTCGGGCTCGAAGTCTTTCACACGAGGTTCCATCTCGGCTCGCTCTGATTCGCGCACGTAGGGCGGATTGCTGATGATGGCGTCGGCCTGGAGGCGGGGCAGCGTTTCCGGGCGCAGCAAGTCGGCTTTGACAAATTCCACCTCAGCCCCTAATTCACGCGCATTGACTTCGGCTTGTTGCAGTGCCGCATCAGAACAATCAATGGCCGTCACCCGGGCTCGGGGCAGGGCCAACTTCAACGCGATGGCAATGCAGCCGCTGCCTGTCCCGGCATCTATCAGCGTCGGGGCTTCGTGGTCTTTAAAGCAATGGATGGCCTGTTCCACCAAGTCTTCCGTTTCAGGGCGGGGAATCAATACGCCCGGAGCCACGCGGAACCGATGCCCCATAAAGTACGCGCTTCCTATAATATATTGTAGGGGCTCGTACCGGTGAAGGCGAAGAAGGATTTGGTCGAGCCGCTCCCTTTCCTGCTGGCTGAGCGGATGTCCCGTCCCGGCGTATGCTTGAACGGGCGTAATGTGGAAGCACGTCTCACTAATCTCGCGGGCTATGGCTGCCGCTTCTTCGCTCTCATAGATGTCGGCGAGAGACTTCTTGATGGTTTGGAAGATATTTTCCATACTGCCGAGCTTTTGCAGAACGGTTATCGACGATGCCGACCGCTGGGGCGTTGCTCTCCTGCCGCCGGGCGGTAGATCAGGAAGATGGTCGGTGTCTTGCGCAGGTCGGGTAAGGTAGTCTTCTTCCACTCTTGAATGGTGTGAGTATGGATAAACTCATCTTCACACGTGATGCCTGCAGCCACGCACAGCCGGGTTTGAGGGTGGCAAATGCGCAAAAGATCTTCAAACAGCTGTTGGTTGCGGAAAGGCGTCTCAATGAAAATCTGGGTCTGGTCTTCGGCCGAGCACCGGGCCTCTAACTTCTTCAGCATGGCCGAACGCTGGCCGTCGTTGATAGGTAAGTAACCGTGGAACGCAAAACTTTGCCCGTTGAATCCCGAAGCCATCAGGCCTAACAAAATTGAAGAAGGACCGACCAGCGGTATCACCCGCAAGTTGAGCGACTGGGCAATCGCCACCACGTCGGCACCGGGGTCGGCAATGGCCGGGCAACCCGCTTCGGAGATAATGCCCATCGCCTCTCCGTTGCAAAGCGGACGAAGATAGTCCCGGAATTGCTTCGGGTCGGCATGTTTCCCCATCGGGTAGAAGGTGAGTTGGTCGATGTCGATTGATTTGTCCGCCATCTTCAAGAAGCGCCGGGCAGTGCGCTCCTCTTCAACGATGAAGTGACGAATCTGGCGGATAACGTCAAGATTATAGGCAGGAATAACTTGGTGAAAGGGAGTGGCTCCCAACGTCACCGGAATCAGGTAAAGGGCTGTTTCCATTAATTCTGAGATATAGAATAGCCTGCTTCGCGTAAAATCTCTTCAGAGCGTTCGTTGGCAAACATCTGTTGATAGGTGAGGTCCTTGTGGCGAAGCATATAATCTTGTATGATCTTGATACCGGCGGGAACACCGACAGCCTGCAGTCCCATCGTATCGGGATGGCGCTTTTCGTGGGTACCGAACATAATTTCGCGAATCATATTCTTGTCGGTCGAAGAGAGGATCTCTTTCCTCAGAAGGCGCTCCGACATGTTTTTCCATTCCTCCTGAATGTCATCATCTGATTTCAGATAATAATCTTTGCTCTCTTCCAGGGATTCATCCTCCAGGATGTTATAAACAACCCAATTCACTTTGCCGATATACAGCATGAAGTCAAGCAGGTTGGCTTCCTTATAATTGGAGATGGTCATTTTGCTCTCAATCCAATAGTAAAGACAGTCTTCAACAATACGCGACGGCTTCATTTGTTCAATCTGCTTTTTGTAGAAGATATCTTTGTAGGGAGCGTAATCGTTACCCATGTATTTGTCGAGGCTGATGCCGAGAATGCTGTCGCCAACCACGATGCTTTGATTAAATCCTGAAATCTGAGTGTAGAAACGGGGCGCGTGCAGGCTGGGCATCTCCTTTTGAAGCTTTGTAAACGCCTTTTTCAAATCCTTGGCCAGCTGACCCAAGTTGTGATGCTTTACGCTCACGTCCTTTACCAGCTGAAAACGCTCAGGACTGTCGGTAAAATATTTCCGGAATTTGTTTTCGATATCTATTTCATTGACGGAACCAATCCTCAAGACACTTTCAATAAGAATCTTTGTTTCTTCAGGATAATTGATGGCCATTTCCTGCATGGCTACGCTGCTTCCGTTAACGATGAAATCTTTTTGCATCTCGTCTAATCTCGTTATGCTGACTGCTTTGTTTTGGGATGCCTTGTCCAGGCTCGCTCTTTGGAACTTGGAGCAAGAAACGGCGCACAGCAAAACGATAATTAGGATGAATTGTTTCAAAGTACGGGCAATATATAATAATTTGTGCAAATATACGTTTAATTATTCTCGCAGCCAAATTCCGCATTGGAAATTAGTGCCAATCCTCAAATTTTTTCTTCTTTTTTAAGTAGAAAGCAACAAGAAGGCTTTCATTGCGCATTTCCGGAATGTCTTTTAGCTGTTGTTTTTGCAGGTTTTCCTTTCTTTCACGGTCGAAGTCGTGTCTGATCTTGAAAAATGTTCGCAGCGCTTTCACGATGGCCATTGACTCTTTGACTTGTCCGCTCAGTAGCATCTTTAAGGCAGCTACCAGATCCAAAAGGTATCTGATACGAAGCGTGGAGTTAAGGCGCTCCTCGGGAAGGTTCTTATAAAGCATCAAAAGATTGTTGCGGAAATTCAGAAATGTCTTGCGCGGATGGCTCTTAGGCAAAGTGCCTCCTCCAACGTGGTAAACCGTGCTTTGCGGAATGCAGTAGATGCCATAGTTGCGACTGTGCAGCCTCCAACAGAAGTCTATCTCCTCCATGTGGGCGAAGAAACGCTTGTCAAGGCCTCCTTCTTTCCGATAAACATCGGTTCTGACAAGTAGGGCGGCACCGGTTGCCCAAAAAATAGGACAGACGTGGTCATACTGACCTCGGTCCTTTTCAACATGGTTGAAGATGCGTCCTCGGCAGTAGGGGTATCCCAAATGATCGATGAATCCTCCGCATGCACCTGCGTACTCAAATAATTCGCGTTGGGTTTCGCTCAATATTTTGGGTTGGCAAGCGGCTACTTCCGGATGATGGTTCATAAATGCCAGTAAGGGTTGCAGCCAATGTGGCGTTACTTCTACATCGTCGTTAAGAAGGAGGACGTAAGGCGTCTCGATTTGTTGAATGGCCCGATTATAGCCTTCTGCGAATCCGTAGTTCTCACGAAATGGAAGTATGCGAACAGATGGGAATTTTTCTTGAAGAAGGTCGATGGAGTGGTCAGTGGAACCGTTATCGGCCACGATGATTTCCGCTTCTTCCGAATAGCGAATGACGGAAGGAAGAAAGCGTTGTAACATGGCGCTTCCGTTCCAATTAAGAATCACTACGGAGATGTCTTTCTTCATAAATCTTGTTTGATAATGCCGATGAGGGCTGATTGGTCGTCGTTAAAGCCTGTGAGTTCTACTTTAACCAACACGTTGTCAGTCTCTCCCATGAGTTCTGGTATTTCAACCCGAATATAGTTGTCGGTAAATCCTTTGGCTGCTTTCCCTGATTGTGTATGCTCAATAAGTACCGTCCGCTCGCTGCCGATAAAGCGTTGGTAGAAATGAATTCTTTTCTCTTCTGAAAGACTAAGAAGCCTCTGGCTGCGATGGTGCTTCGCTGCATCTGTTACTTTGTGGTTGATTTTCAGAGCTTGGGTTCCGGGGCGCTCGGAGTAACTGAAAACGTGATATTGCGAGACGTCAATTGATTGTGCAAAACGGAAAGATTCTTCAAATAAGTCATCTGTTTCTCCACGTGTGCCGACTATGATGTCAACGCCGATAAATGCGTCGGGAATCAGTTCCTTGACACGCTGAATTTTTTCGGCAAAGAACGCTGTATTGTATCTGCGGCGCATCAGTTGAAGCACTCCGTCGCTCCCACTTTGCAGTGGAATGTGAAAGTGAGGCATGAATGCGCGTGAATGTGCACAGAATTGGATGATTTCATCCGTCAAAAGGTTCGGCTCAATGGATGATATGCGGTAGCGCTCAATACCTTTTACCTTGTCCAATGCCTGTATCAGTTCAAAGAACGTTTCTCCGGTGCTTTTCCCAAAATCTCCGATGTTGACACCGGTAATCACTATTTCTTTACCGCCTTGTTCCGCTACTTTTTGAGCTTGTTCTACTAAACTATCAATGCTTCCATTGCGGCTACGCCCGCGTGCATAGGGTATAGTGCAGTATGTGCAGAAATAATTGCAGCCGTCTTGTACTTTCAAAAAATATCTGGTTCGCTCTCCTCGTGAGCATGAATGGGCAAAACTGCGTATGTCGTTATAGGGCGCAGCGATGGCTTCATGTAATGAATGGTCATAGTCAGCAGTTGAGGAGAGATGGAGTGGAAGTTTTTCCTTTAAAATAGAAAGAATCTGTCCTTTTTGTTCTGTCCCCAATACCAAATCTACTCCCGCTATGCTTGCCAACTTTTCTGCAGCCAACTGGGCATAACATCCGGTAACCATAACAAATGCTCCCGGATGTTCTCGGATAGCTTTGTGAATGGTTTGTCGGCATTTATGTTCGGATGTCTCAGTTACGGAGCAGGTATTGATAATGCAGATGTCAGCTATTTCACCCTTTTGTGCCTTTTCAACACCTTCCATTTCCAATTGATCGCCTAAAGCCGATGTTTCGGCAAAGTTGAGTTTGCATCCTAAAGTATAAAAGGCTGCTTTCATCCCTTGAAGATAGGATGTAGGAGAAGTGGAATTAGAAGTAATGGGGGAGATGCGATGATTGTTGTCTGCTAACTTCATAAGATATTATCCTTGATGCAAAGGTACAAAAAGCCATTTGAAGTAGGTAGAACATCGATTGTTTTTATCATTCGCCCCGGCCGTTTTTATGGAGTGTGGAATTTGTGGGAGCTGCTGCCTCTGGTGGTGAATATTCGGACTGCTAAGGTGGTGCGAATGCAAATGTGATAACTTTTTATTTGAAAATTAAAGTTGCCAAATGTGTGGCAAGTGATTTTTGATATCAAAAAAATGCCTTTCCCTGACTCTGAGAATCAGTAAGTTGTAAAAAGTTACAAAAACCGGGCAAAAATATTTTGATTTTTTTGTCCTGCTAATGAAAAAGTGCGTAACTTTGCACCCGGTTTTAAGCAATTAATTGTTTTACATAAATTAAATAGAAAGAAAAATGAAAAAGTTAGTATTAGTACTCGTAGCTGTTGCAGCTATTTCTTTTGCTTCTTGTGGTGGTAACAACGCAGCTCAGCCTGCTCCTGCAGCTGATGCAGATTCTATCGCAGCTGTTGATGATTCTATCGCTACCGATTCTATCGAAGCTGATAGCGTTGAAGCAGAAGTTGCTCCTGAAGCTGAGTAATTTTAGAAAACTAAGAGAGATTGAAACCTGCAGGTATTACCTACAGGTTTTTTTCTGCCCTTTTGTGTACCTGCGTAGAACGTAGCTGTAGTATTTGAGCTTTTAATTCAAGTCGGTCATTGGATAATGAATGGGTTTCATCCTCCAATGACCGACTTGTTTCTTATGCTTTGCTGATTTTAGCGCTTGATCTATTTTACAAAGGACTTGCACAATTTACGTTGTATCACTCTTGCGTCAAGAACCGACATTTGGCTGTTCATGATAGAGAATGCTAAGGTATGACCGTTTCTTCCTTCGCAATAGCCGGACAATGTGCTGATTCCATAAGGATGTGAAAGTGTTCCGGTCTTGGCTCTGATCTTCCCTCTTAATAGTGGCTCTCTCATTTCATAGGCCAATGTTCCGTCAACACCCGATCGGGGCAAGTATTTGTTTAAATGTTGATAGATGGTTCGGTCTTGGTATCCGAATTTTAGCAATTGTACGAGATGAACAGGCGATAATCGGTTGTAAGTACACAGTCCGCAACCGTCATGAATGCAGTAGGTGGTATCAAGGCAACCCACTTTGTCTTTCATGAAACTCTTCAGATAGGCTACGCCGGATGTGCTCGGGTTGGCATGTGGGTCAATGTGATGTCCGATGTTGTAAAGAAGGCCGATACTTTGGGTATTGGAACTGTTTTTCCACATTTTGTTAATGACCAAGTTGATGGAACGCCGGTATCTGAAGATACATTTTGAGCCTGCCGGTGTTTCTGCCAAATGGATGCTGCTATCTGCAACGGCAATGCCCGTATTTCTGAAGCAGGCTTTTGTTTGCTTCATGACTTTTTCAGGCCCATGGAAGAAAATGCCATATTTACCCAAGGTTAGATCCCAAGGGTACCAATGTTCCTCTGCTGTTACTTTTTCATGGAGGGTAAGATCAATGTTTAAGGCTCCTTCTATTTTCTTGATTCCTATTTCCTTCAACTTTTTGGGGAACATTTGGAGATCATAAGCGTTTAATTGCGGGTCTAATTCTCCTTTTAAAGTGATAATGCCTTTAAACGTGCCTTCTTTCAGTGTTCCTTTGGCGTAAATTTTGGTGTCGAAAGTGTAGTCACTTCCCAATAAATGAAGTGCGGCAATGCCGGTAACGAGTTTCATGCACGATGCTGTAGGCATGGTGTCTTTTTCGTGATATCCATATACCGGTTTGTCGGCTGTCAGGTCGTAAACATATACGGCAGTTTTATGTTTGGGCGTCAGTCGTTGTACACAACTATCGATTCGTTGTGTCAGCAGCGAGTCAATTTGAATGTCTTTTGTCTCAGAGGAATTGCTTTCTTGGGTCTGTTTGTTTTCGCATCCGCATAATAGTAGTAGAATGAGGGAAAAGGAGAGGAGGGAATGGATATAAATGCACATATAGCGTGATATTAGAGGACGAATTTTGCAGATAAACTAAAGGCTTCTTGCAAAATCTTCTTGCAAGAAGCCTTGTTAGTCATGATAGGGATAAGTTATGCTTCTTCGGCAACTACTTCAAAAGGAATTTCTACAGAAACTTCTTTGTGCAGTTTTACAGTAGCTTTGTAAGCACCGATTTGTTTTACGTCGTTCACCAAGATAATCTTGCGGTCAATGTTGAAACCCTTCTCGTTGAGTTTGTCAGCGATTTGGAGGTTGTTCACGGAACCATAGATTACGCCGGTAGCACTAACCTTCATTGGAATAACCAATGTTTCAACAGCGGCAAGTTTCTGTGCGAGCTCTTCAGCATCAGCCTTGATCTTGGCCAACTTGTGTGCACGCTGTTTTAGGTTCTCAGCAAGAATTTTCTTGGCTGATTCAGATGCAATAACGGCTTTTTTTGTCGGGATTAAATAGTTGCGACCATAACCGTCTTTAACGGTAACGATGTCGTTCTTGTAACCTAATCCGATTACGTCTTCTTTCAAAATAATTTCCATAATTCCTCCTGTTTATTTCATTAAGTCAGTTACAAATGGGAGCAATGCCAAGTGGCGTGCTCTTTTTACGGCCTGAGCTACACGACGCTGGTATTTTAAAGAAGTACCGGTGATGCGACGAGGAAGGATTTTGCCTTGCTCATTGAGGAACTTCTTGAGGAATTCAGGGTCTTTATAGTCGATATACTTAATGCCGCTCTTCTTGAAACGACAATATTTTTTCTTCTTTAAATCTACTGTAGGGGGAGTAAGATATCTGATCTCTGAAATGTTTTCTTCTGCCATGGTTATGCCTCCTTATTAGCTTTTAATGATTGACGTTTGGCAGCGTAAGCAGCTGCATACTTTTCCATTTTGACTGTGATGTAGCGGAGAACGCGCTCGTCGCGACGATAAGTGGTCTCCAAACTCTTGATTACAGTAGGCTCGGCCTTGAAACCGAATACGATGTAAAATCCGCTGGATTTCTTGTCGATACTGTAAGCCAGTTTACGCATACCCCAATTCTCTTCATAGAGAATCTCGGCATTCTTGGAAGTCAGGTAGTTCTTAAACTTCCCAACCGCTTCCTTCATCTGTTCATCAGACAAAACGGGAGTTAAAATGAAAACGGTCTCGTACTGATTCATACTTTTAAATTGATTATTTGATTTGATTGAATTTTTTGCGGGTGCAAAGTTCGTTATTTTTTGGTGACTTACCAAATGTTTTTCAAACTTAATGACATCTGAATGATGTGGTCCGGAACAAAAATCAGAGATGGATGACTCTTGCTAAAGAGATTTTGGTGCGGAATGACAACTCTAAACAAATAGCAAGTCCCTTTTTGTCTATAAATTTAGTGAATATTTTTGAATAATCAAAATCTGAACGATTGTTTTTGGATTTCTCTGTTTAGGTTTTATGGTCTGATGGCGCTCATTGAGTTGCTTTTCATCTTGGCGATACGGTTCCGGAAGGATGGGCTCCTCATTTTTTTGCGCATAATTGTAAGGTGTGATGTTAAAAATGACTTACCTTTGTAAGATATTTGAGTAAATATCCCCGATTTCATTGGTTTTTAAATGGAGATACAGATGAAGTTGACAATGAATGATAGACTTTCTGTGTTAGCATCTCTGAAGGATGTGACGGCTTATTATGGCATTGTGGCTTATTCAGTTGTTTTTGTATTTTTACTTTTTTGTGCAGGTGTCACAAGTGCTCGGGCAGAGATAATCATTGAGTCCGGGACGCCATATCGCATTGTTTGTGATTGGGTAGGGCAGAGTGGCATCGTACCGGGCGCTCTCCATAGCTTGAAAACGCCTTTGGTACACATGCAGAGTGGAGAATGGGATGACTCTTATTGGGTTTTCAATCGGGTGGATAATAAAGGCTACACCATTCGCAACCATCATACCGGCCAATATATTACTTTTGATTCTATTCGTACATCTCATAAGGCTTTTGTTGATCTTACCGACCGTGTTTGTGGCGATTCTTCTCTTTGGCGAATGGTTGAGATGGGGAGTAGCTTTATCATTCAATCGGTGGTAGACACGCTCCACAGTTTTTATTTGCGTTCCGGTTCTTACATAGAGGGTACCATATATAATATGAGTGCATTTGGCACTCGTTCACTCTATCATCTGGTTGATCGGCAAGGGCGTCAGTTGTTGCCCGAGAGTGAGCGTCGCAAGAATGTGTTGAACTATCTCTATTCTCTTCGTCTCGATGGCGTGCGTCCTCTTTTCCTGACGAAATATGAATCGCTCCTATTGAGCGTGAAGCCTGAAAAACTCGATGAAAGCAGGGTTCGCCTTTCGGTTGATTACGATTCCGAGAACGGAAGTGTCTTTCTTTATATCAATGGACGGAAGGTGAATGCGGGCGAAGTGTTTAATTTCGGTTCTCCCGATGCTCTTCAGTCTGTGCGGCTTTCTGTCCGGAAAAATGGAGGCATCGTTTCTGAAACAATGATGCGTATTTCTTTTATGCCAGTGGTTGAGATTACGGGTTCCGGGTTTTCCAATTCGGAATTTGCGAATGGTATGTTTCGCATCATCGATCCTTCTTTTCCGGAACACAACGATTCGATTTATCATGCCCAATATCGCCATCGTGGTTTCTCTTCTGCGGGGAAACAAAAGAAATCTTATGCTGTTAAGTTGACGGATACTTCCTATAAGGAATCACTGAATCGCAGTATTCACGGTTTGCGCAACGACAATTATTGGGTCATGGATGCGATGGCGATTGATGTAGCTCGAATGCGTAATCCACTGAGCCTTGGTCTGTGGAATGATTTTGCAACAGAGGTATATTATCGCTCTTCCGAGCCGTCGGTTGTCCGAGGGCCACGCTGCTTCTTTGTCGAAGCATATTTAAATGGGAAGTACGTGGGCATTTATAATATGATGGAACGTAATGACCGAAAGTTATACCAACTCAAAAAGTCAAAAGTGATAGATGGTGTTGAAACCATTAGGGGTATTCTCTTTAAGGGAGACTATTGGGGCCCCGGTGTACAAATGCACTATACGTCGGCAGTGCCTGATTACAGTAACCAATCGGCTGCTTGGGATGGCTGGGCCATGCAGTATCCCAAATTAGAGGATGCCCAAAAGATTGATTGGGGTCCGACTTATCGTGCGGTCAATTTCGTGTCGCATGCTTCGGCTTCTGATTTCCGTAAAAAGGTGTCAGATTATTTCGATATACCTCGTTTGGTCGATTATTATCTTTTGGTGGAACTCACACAGGGTTATGATAACATGGGAAAGAATATCTATTACCTGATTTATAACGCTCAAGAGTCAGAGAAGCTTACCGTGGCGCCGTGGGACTTTGATGCTACGTGGGGACGAGATTGGGATGGCGCCATTCATGAGCGTGAAAGCGCAACATACGATACGGATAACCTCATGTGTGTGTTGAATGGCTTGTATGAGAAGATGAAATTATATTATCCGGGTTGGCGCCAGATGTTGGGGAAGCGATATGCTGAATTGCGGCCCTGGGTGTTCAATGAAGATTCTCTCCGTCTACGGCTGGATAGGAACTTCCGGCTATTTCATTGCTCTGGCGCCGACACTCGAGAGGTTGAGGCTTGGAATGGAGCCGATGGAATTTGGCTGGACTTTCCTGCCGAGCAAGAATATATGCACAAATGGCTCAGCGGACGCATCGCTTACTTGGACAAGAAGTATGGATTTGATGCGACAGATGTCATGCAACTTTTATCAGATGCTCCCTTAGAGTTATTTCCGGGTAAAGGCACGTTGCGTTTGTCTTCACCGACAGACGTGACGGTTGCTGTTGTTGATATGATGGGTCACGTGGTGCGCCAACTGACACTGGTGGCATCAGAAATGGTCACCATTGAACTGCCTGCAGGCATTTATTTGGTGGGCAGAAAGAAGGTGGCAATTAAATAAGATATAGAATACACATAAATATAAATGAATACGACACTTGACTACCGATTGCTTTTTTCGCTGATGAGCGGAAAAGTCAGCATGGCCATTAATCGCCGTTTAAATGAGAATTTCAAGAAGGCGAATGTCCCTATATCGGCTGAGCAGTGGAATGTACTGCTCACGATTACTTTGCGCGAGGTGGCTACTCAGCAACAAATATGTGAAGATACATCGTTTAGTAAAACAACAATTACGCGTTTGGTCAATCAATTAGAGGAAATGAAAATCTTAGAACGCTATAGGAGCCGCGTTGATTGGCGTTCTAATTATCTCCGCATTACTAAAAACGGTTTGGTAGTGCGCGATCAAGCCCAATATGTAGCTTCAAAAACGCTGAAAGACTTATTGCGTGGCCTAACACTGGAAGAATTTAACAGCGCACAACGAGGTCTTAATTTAGTAATGGACAATTTGAAGCGCCAAACTCATGTTGCTCCTCCCGAGGAGGTCTCGGAACTGATGAAGTATTTCCGCTTGCGCAAAAAATCCAAGTGGTAATATTGATGTAGCTTTCAATGAACAGAAAGAGACAGGTCATGGAGAATGGCCTGCCTCTTTTTGTTCTTCAAATGGGTCTGATTACTTGGCGGGAATGATGAGTTTGTAACCTTTTCCGTGTACGTTCAGGATTTCAACATCTTCGTCGCCCTTCAGATGCTTGCGAAGTTTGGTGATATATACATCCATGCTTCTGGCATTGAAGTAATTGTCGTCAATCCAAATGGTCTTCAAGGCAAAGTCGCGCTGCAGCACCTCGTTGGCGTGCTGGTAAAGCAGGGTAAGCAACTCACTTTCCTTGGTGGTAAGTTTGGTTTTCTCGTCGCCACGACTTAAAATCTGCTTTTGAGTGTCGAAGGTGAAGCTACCCAACACTAAAGTTGTCTCTTCAGTCGGTTTTTTGCCTTGCACTCGGCGTAAAATGGCTTCGATACGGAATGTGAGCTCTTCCATGGAGAATGGTTTGGTGATGTAATCGTCTGCACCTACCTTGAAACCCTCAAACACGTCGTCTTTTAAGGTCTTTGCGGTCAGAAAAACAATCGGCATGTCGTTGTTGGCCTGCTTGATTTCCTTAGCAAGGGTAAAGCCGTCTTTCTTGGGCATCATGACGTCAAGTACGCAGATGTCGTATTTCTCTTTCAGGAAGGCTTTGTAGCCGGCTTCTCCGTCAACGCACAACTCGGTTTCATAACCTTTTGCCTGGAGATACTCTCTTAACAACATGCCAAGATTCTCATCGTCTTCGCACAATAAAATTTTCAATTTGTCATTCATGATTCCTTAATATTAATGTTACTGTTATTCTTCTATGGTAGGGAGTGATATGATGAAACGTGTGCCTTTTCCAAACTCACTTTCAGCTTGAATCTTGCCGTGCATGGCCTCAATGATGCCTTTTACGTAGGCAAGTCCCAGGCCGAATCCCTTCACGTCGTGTCGGTTGCCGGTATGCACGCGGTAGAACTTCTCAAATACTTTCTTGAGGTTCTCTTTCTTGATACCCATGCCGTTGTCTTCGATGGATATGAAGAGTTGCCGGTGCTCATTCCATGTTGACACTTTCAGATGGAAGTCGACATCTTCGCGGCGATACTTCACGGCATTGTCCATGAGGTTGAAGAGCACGTTGGTGATGTGCATTTGGTCGGCGTAAATCATCGATTCTGTAGCCTGAAGGTCTGTGTCGAGCTTGCCACCCAGTTGTCTCACCTTCAGTTCAAATGTATTGACTACGTCAGTGATGAGTTTGTTGGCTTCGATCTCTTTATTCTTGTAAGATACCTTCTCTCCTTCAAAAATGGAGGTCTGCAGTACCTTTTCGATGAGCATTCTGAGTCGTTTGGTCTCGTCATTGATGATGTTTGAGAGCCGGGCTGTGCTGGCTTCAGACTTCGGCATGGCTGGGTCGATGAGCATTTGTACGGCTAAGGAGATAGACGATACCGGGGTCTTTAGTTCGTGTGTCATATTATTGATGAAATCGTTCTTGATTTCGCTCAAACGTTTCTGGCGGAAGATGACGTAGATGGTAAATATAAAGGTAATGAGCAGTACAATGGTGAAAATGATGCTCGGCAGAAGGAACTTGACCGATTTAAAGATGTAACTCTGCATCTCCGGGAAGTGGATGCTCAAGATACCGGTGTTCTGCGGTGGATTGTTGGGCATCAAAATCTGGCGGAACACATATTCTTCACCTTTGGTCTCGTAATCGCGGCAACGATAGATCTCTTCGCCACTGCGTTTCTTGACTGTGAAATGGTAAGGAATGTCTATACCGTTGTTCGTCAGTTCTGCTTTCAGGTAAAGATCGAGCATCTTGAAGTTCAGGTTGTCTTCGATGGGGCGCTCACTGGAATTATAAAGGATGGAGTAGATGACTTTATCCAACAATACACGTTGATGGAGGTAACGCGACTTGAGGTTTTCGCGCATGGCAGATGAAATGTCGTTGATGGAGGTACCGCTTTGGTAGCGCAAGATCAGTCCTTTGGGCAGGTGAGAGGGATGAATGAGTCTCGACTTGATTTTTGCCGGAATGCTATCCTTTTGTTCAAAGTCATAAAGGTTTGGCTTTTTGATGACATCGTAATCGTTGTCGAGATCCTGCTCTTTGTCAGCCATGGGCTCGTTCCCTTTCAAGTCTTCTTTAACTCCTTTGAGGGTTTCTTCCATTTCGAGCTTCTGAGCAACCTGTGAAAGGCTGCGCTGTACCGAACTGTCAAATTGCTGTTTGCGCAACTCAAGCACCTGCTCGAAATATCGCACCTGCAAATAGAGCAACGCAGCGAAGCAAATGCCCATGACAACGGAAATAGTCCAAATGGTTCTCTTTTTCATATCGCAAAGGTAGGGAAACAGTTTTGCCCTTTATTTTTAAGATGGAGTGATTTGTCGCCATTAACAATTCTTTAACATAAATAGTCTTTCTGATTGTTTTTTTGTTAATCTCACGGGGAGGCGTTACACCTATTTTTGTTTGAATTGAGATATCTTTCCTGTTTTTTAGTGATATCTGCGAGGTGAAAGGAGGCTGACGGGCGATGTGGAGGTGTTGCTTCCGGATGAAATCGGGATGGGTATTCGGAAAAACATTACTTTTGTAGTGAAATTCAAGGGAGCGACCTCCTTTTTACTATTTTTTTCTCGGATGACAAAGATTTCAAATTTTTTTTATCGTGACTATTCTTCCTTCCTGGCAGAGCATTTTGATGGCAAGGTGCAGAAATTGTCGGTGGACGGAGGCTTCAACTGTCCCAATCGTGATGGTACGGTGGGGAGGGGTGGCTGCACCTATTGCAACAACATCAGTTTCGTGCAGCCATATTGCCATCCGGTAGATTCTATTCGTACGCAATTGGAGTTGGGCA
>CALZOH010000029.1 GCA_945827465.1 uncultured Prevotellaceae bacterium | reverse complement strand
GTTCGGTTGAAATCGAGGCTATATTGGGTTATGTGTTGGTTCCGTTTTCGCTCATATGGTGGCGATTAGGTTAGCTTTGGGATTTGCCCACGTTAGACAATGCTCATGACGGGCGTACTATTTGAAAAAGGGGCTGTGCTTATGATCGCACACCCCCTTTTTATCATTACATGATCAGATTGATCTTTCGAGTCATTCCATCACTTCATTGGAACGATCTCATATAGTTCGACGTCACCCTGAAGCGACACTTTCACTGCGTCCGGTTTAAGAATTTGCTTATATAATGGAGAACTTACCTCCTCACTGGCTAATTCTTTACCCTTTGCATCAAATTGTTTAACCACCATCGAATTTCCGCCAAACTTTGCGAGATAGGTATAAGCCTTTACTCCTGAAGGAATCTCAAAAGCGAGAGTACCTTGATTCTTGTAGGAGGTTCCGGGATGATTGTCAAAAGCATAAAGTGCGGCATCCACGTCGTTGGCCGTCACGGCAAAGCCAAGCTGTTCGGCATTCACAGGATTTACCTCAAAACTGCGTATAGCCACCCAGTTGGTCTTGTTCGACGGTAATTTTACCAAACGAACGTAACGAGCTTTCACAGCTTCGCCTTTCCAGTTGATGTTATACTGTTTCTCCATTTCATCAATCAGAGCATTCCAGGTCTTGCCATCGGCGGAGTATTCGAGACGGGCATGATCAAAGTAATCAACATCGTCAACCGAGTTGCGACCTTGCATAATCTTCACTTCCCACACATCCTTTACAGCGCCCAAATCAACGCCAAACCAGTCGCCGCCTTTCTTGCTTTGACCGACACCTGAATGATAAAAAGTGGTGGAGTCGTTGTCGAACATCAATTTACTCTGAGCGCCACGTAAAGATGAATAGGAGCCGCACCCCTTGAGGGAGGAAGGACGCTTACCCGTTAAATCTACAAAGAATTGGTCGCGCATATCATTCATCATGATTTCGTAGAAGGGTTGCAACTTCATTGTACCGCTCTTATGCGCCTCGTAAGCCTTGAGTTGCTCGTCTGTCATCAAGTTGTTGACATAACCTTTCCAGAACTCAGCATTATTCCCTTGCTTAAAGAATTTCAAAAGGTCCAGAGTACGAATACCACGTTCGCCCAATTTAGTAAATTCCTCCAGCCATGGATTCAACTCCTTCATGAGTAATTTATTGGTACATTTAGCCTTCATTTCAGCTTCCACATTCGCTACGCGAGTAAATTCAGCATAAAGGGCATTATAATCAGCCTCCGTGTAGTTATTGATACCAAATGTCTTGGTCTCCCACGATTCGGCACGACGATAGCCCGTTTCTGTGTCGCACGAATGGATAGAAAAGGTGCGATAAGCATCATGTGCTTCAGAAGTCAATTCCACGATACCACGCTCCCAATTGTCAATCGGATTATATGCTGTCGTATTCCAACAATAATCACCTACACCATAGAGTGCAAGTTTAGAAGCTTCGCCATGTTCCATTGGATTGCTGACAAGACCAGAGAGATTTTCAGCAGTAAGAGAGGTGTCGAGACCGTATGTAGGACCTTGCATAATAATATGGCGGGCATAATCGGTAACCGGGAAGTTCCACCAATAGTATGCAGGACGCTTGATTCGCGAATTCACCCAATTCATCGTTTCACGAGTAAGGTCGCTACAAACTGCATCGCCGGTCCAAAACACTTTGATGGACGGATGCAAAGTCTTTCCATAAATCACCAGACTACCATTTTCAGAAGGATTAGCCCAAAGACGAGTATAGTCAGTGGGACATACCGTGAGCGGATTAACATCACCCTTAGCCTCTACGAATTCTTTGTGAAGACGATTTAAAAGTTCGGTTTGCTTCAAGGGATTTGTTCCTTCGCCTGAAATGTCGTCAAAGAAAATGGCAAATGAGCGTACACCAAGATCATACATCAGATTGAACTTATTCACAAGGTTTTTATAGTCTTCCTCATTCCATTTAATATCCTGTCCGGGATGTATTGCCCAAACGAAATCAACGAAATTACGGTTGCAGGCATCTACAAGTTCCTTAATCTGCTTTGCTTCGTCAGCAGGATAAGGCAAACGCCAGTTAGGAGAGCTATGGTATTGGTCATCCTTCGGGCCATACAAATAGGTATTCATCTTAAATTTGCCATAAAAATTGATTAACGACAAACGCACCTCGTGAGACCAAGGCGTACCATAAAATCCCTCTACTACGCCTCGATTCTCAAGATCGGGATAATCATTAACCGTTAAATAAGGCACCGTGCCGCTCTTGCCTACCTCACTTTCCATAATTTGTCGCAAGGTCTGAAGTCCATAGAATGCTCCACGCGCATCATAACCAAGAATGGTAACACCTTTGTTACCAATACTCATCGTATAAGCACCTGAAGTTGCCTTAACACCATTTTTCACGGCTTTTTTGGCATCAAAATCCACCACCAGTTTTACTCCATCAGCCGCAAATTTAATACCTTCGGCAGCGAGTTGGGCTTGTTGCAGACTGAAACGCTTCTTCTTATCAACAAGTCTATAACCTCGACGCACATCAAGAGAGCCTTCTGCTTTTACCAAATTATGTGGCGTTGGGTTAATAATCAATCCTTGATGATCGACTTTCTTGCCGGGGATAGTCACAACATCTTGTTTCTCGCCTCGTTGCGAGCTTAAATCAACTTCATTATCCTGAGCCGAAGCATTACTACAGAACATAGCACCGGCTGCCAGCAACAATAGTAATTTGTAATTCATCCTTATGTCTTTTAATTTCCTTAAATTTATTCTATGATATAATTAGTTCGTTTTCCAGCATCTAAATGAGCACCGTGCATTCATCACAGGCTATAATAACATTTTAAATCACTAAAGTACGAAAAGTTTCATGAATACTATTCATGAAACGCTAAAAAATTAGTAAGTCATTCACAAGATTAAGCGCGTTAAGTAAAATGTAAGCATCTGAAATAATAAAGACTGCCAACAGAAGTTGACAGCCTTTATTATTCGGATATTAATTGTAACTGAACAGATTTAAATCCAACGAACGTAGCAGAAATCCTGACGGTGAGGCAGGAGTTGATGTTTAGGATACATACGGCAACCTATTTTGAAACTGCCCGCTTCATCAGTACTCAAATTGAGTTCAAACGTATAAAGATTTCCTTCACGCTTTACAACATTAAAGGGAGAGACCTTGGCTACATGCTCCTTGCCTTCTGCATCAGTAGAAATTGCAACCAGCTCAATTCCGATAGCATCATCAAGTCCTTGCTCATCAACTACGACTTGAGCATGATAGGTTTTTCCACTGATAATGTTTCCCTCAAATTGTGTCAGATCGGCAGATACTACTTTAATGTTATCCCAACGCGATGCGACAAGTTCCTTCCAGGCTGCAATATCCTTAGCAACCTTATTATTGTCAGCACTGAGAAGTTTGAAGCGATTTGACTGAGGAGTATAGAACTTGGTATAATAGTCATCAAGCTGACGCTTCATGGTATAATGAGGAGCAATCTTTGCAATGGAATTCTTAATGGTGTGTACCCATTCGCGAGAATATCCATTACTTCCGTGAGAATAGTACATGGGAATGATTTCACGTTCAAGAATATTATAGATAGTTGTTGCATCAAGCCTATCTTGGAATTCCTGATTCTCGTAAGTACGCTTTTCTGTAAGAGCCCAACCGGCACCTTCACGATAACCTTCAAGCCACCATCCGTCGAGCACTGAGAAATTGATCAAACCATTCATCAAGGCCTTTTCACCTGACGTTCCAGATGCCTCAAGAGGACGTGTAGGCGTATTCATCCAAATATCAACACCCGAAATAAGACGCTGAGCAAGTTGCATGTCATAGTTTTCCAAGAAAAGAATCTTTCCAAGGAATTCAGGAGTCTGAGAGATGTCATGAATCTTCTTGATAAGACCTTGACCTGCACCATCGGCGGGATGAGCCTTACCGGTGTAGATAAACTGCACAGGATAATCAGGATTGTTCACAATCTTCTTAAGGCGCTCCAAATCGGTGAAAAGCAAATGAGCACGCTTATAAGTAGCAAATCGACGACCAAAACCGATAAGCAGGGCATTCGGATTAATCTTATCGAGCAATGAAACCACACGAGAAGGATCACCTTGGTTCTTTAACCACGACTTGCGGAAACGCTTGCGAATATATTCAATAAGAGCCGTCTTCTGTTTTACGCGCAATGCCCAAATTTCTTCGTCGGGGACATTGTAGATTTTCTTCCAAATTTCTTCATTGGATTGATCCGCATAGAAATCTTTACCGAAATACTTTTCATAAAGAGCTTTCCATTCTTTAGCAGCCCAAGTAGGCATGTGAACACCATTGGTCACATAGCCGATATGATTCTCTTCTGGATAATAACCATTCCAGATATTGTTGAACATATTCTGACTGACTTTTCCATGAAGCCAACTTACGCCATTAACCTCTTGACATGTTTTGCAGAGGAAGGTAGACATACAGAAACGTTCACCGGCATCGTCGGGATTAGTACGACCCATTCCCATAAAATCATGCCAACTGATACCAAGTTTACCAGGAACTTCACCAAGGTATTTGCCAAAGAGTGCTTCATCAAAATAATCGTGACCGGCAGGAACCGGAGTATGCACCGTATAAAGAGAAGAAGCACGTACCAATTCAAGAGCCTCATTAAAGTTCATACCCTGATTTACGTAATCAATCAGTCGCTGAACATTACAGAGAGCGGCATGACCTTCATTGCAATGATAAATGTCACGGGTGATACCCAATTTCTGCAACATCAGCATACCACCAATACCCAGCAAGTATTCCTGCTTCAAACGATTCTCCCAACTTCCACCATAAAGCGTATGAGTGATAGGACGATCGAATTCAGAGTTCATCTCATGATCAGTATCGAGCAGATAAAGCTTTACACGACCAACATCCACTCTCCAAACTAATGCATGAAGTGTATATCCGGGGAAGGGAACATCAATCACCATTTGACGATCGCCATCCATCACCTTATTAATTGGCAAACGTTCAAAGTCTTGAGCCTCATATTTTGCGATCTGTGAACCATCCATGGCCAACTCTTGAGTGAAGTAGCCATAACGGTAGAGGAATCCTACACCAACCATATCCACATTGCTATCGCTTGCTTCCTTCAAATAATCACCGGCCAAAATACCCAAACCTCCAGAATAAATCTTAAGGATATGATTCAAGCCATATTCCATACAGAAGTAAGCTACAGAAGGACGTGAGCTATCAGGCTTTGCGTCCATATAGCTACGAAAGTCTTTGTACACTTTGTTGATTTTGCTTAACAACTGTTTGTCCTCCGACATTCTAGTGAGTTCTTCATAACTCAACTTTCCAAGCATTTCTACCACATTTTTGCCTGTTGACTTAAACAGGT
This sequence comes from uncultured Prevotellaceae bacterium, assembly GCA_945827465.1. GTDB lineage: Bacteria > Bacteroidota > Bacteroidia > Bacteroidales > Bacteroidaceae > UBA6382. The sequence goes on along the minus strand of CALZOH010000029.1, from coordinate 13,801 downwards.
CGGGATCAAGATTGCGGAAAAGGTTGTAAGCTTCCGTATTCCAAGTCCACCATAAATTATGGGCAATCTCATCCAAATGCTTTAAAGAGTCCGGCATTTGAGACTGTACAGTTACAACTTTCCAATTAGGAGCATTAACGTTACTTGCTTTAATGTTCATTACTATAAAATTGATTGAATGAATTATCTATTATTATTAATTTGCAGCATTCTTCAATGCTATTGCGAATGCCTTATAGTAGTTATTAATAAAGTCTTTCCACAAAGCCTTACGAGCAATCTTACGGGCATTGCGACCAACTGTCTTGCGCTCGGCAGAAGTAAGACGAAGGAATTGACAGATGGTATCTGCTATGTCAACAGCTGTTTGCTCGTAACTGCTGTCTGAACGAGTGACAACAGCAACACCATCTTCCAATTGAGCAGGATGTCCGACCAAATCGTTTACCCATTGACCGAAACCAGTCAAATTCGTGGTAAGACAAGGAATGCCAAAAGCTACACTTTCCAAACAGGTATATCCCCAAGGTTCATAATAAGACGGATACAGACAAAAATCATTACCAGCCAACCAATCATAATAGGTCAAGTTAAAGATTTCATCCTTCCCATCAAGATATGAGGGGACAAACATCACGTGGAAGTGTTCATTGCGACCACTGCGTATCTGATAAGCACGAAGGGTTGCCACGATACGATCTTCGTCCTTATTATATAAGTCATGCGTCAGATATGGTTCCGGCAAAGCCTTTGCATCTGCTGCCGGGAGAAGGAGACGCGTCTTTAAATCTTCACGCGGGCCTTTTTTCCAACATGGAACAGCAATCACAGCAATCACATCTTGCTGCAAATTCGTCTGCTGCATACGTGCAAAAGCATTTATCAATACATCGTAACCCTTACAACTGAAATCATTTCGACCGCTTGTGGACAGAATCGTAGTTGTTTCGGGCGACAAAGATGTTCCCATCAACTGATTGGCGACTTGAACCATCACTTTACGAGCCTCTTTGCGCTTACGCGTAAATTGTGCACCTTTGGGCACAAAAGCTTCTTCAAAACCGTTCAATAATAATACATCCGAAGAACGTCCAAAGAACTGTCGGCATTCTAAATCGGTAGCATGACTAACGGTAGTCAGACAATCAGCATTCAGAGCAGCTTGTTTCTCTATGCTATGCTTAGCCTCCATATGAAGTTCTTCAGCCATTTGATCACCATTATAGCCATTGAAATAATCATAGAGAGGTTTATTATTAGTTGTTATCGAACGCCCAATACTTGTGGCATGGGTAGTGAAAATAGTTCCTACCTTCGGACAGTGCTTCTTAACATATAATAATCCACATCCAGACATCCATTCATGAGCCTGATAAACCACCTTAGCGCTTTTATCGATAAAATGAGAATAAATGCTTTCAACAAATTTACCGGCTGCTAACGAAAACATACAAGCTTCGTCATAATCTCCATAAGCCTTGATAGAGTCAACACGAAAATCGTTCCACATCTCTCCATATATCTGATTCTTGATTTCATATAGCGGAGTAAAATTTACCAACACCACAATGGGTAAACCGGGAACATTCCATCGTCCGATACGAACTGATATACCGTCACGTTCAGCCTGATGACGCCATTCAAGAAGGAGTTGTTCATCCTCTAAAAAATCAGCATTATCCTTTCCAATCCACAAATCGGGACCTACATAAAAAATATGATCTAAGAATTTTTCTTGAAGCGTCTTGGCCTGAGTAGACAAAACGGTATAGATTCCCCCAACCTTATTGCAAACTTCCCAACTCGTTTCAAAAATATAAGTAGGCATAAATTCTTCTTTTCTCATGGTGCTACTTTTACGGCCGCAAAGTTAAGGCTTTTTATTTTCATCTACATACATCCCTTTTCTTTTCTGAAGTTCCAATACTGTTTTTGAATTCAAAAAGTCATTACAAAAAATATGTAAGTTCCAATTTTGCAGGCAAATGTTACAATTTCGCAGATTTAAATTATGAATATATATACACAACATCCATTAAAATCTTATTCTGATATTTTGCAATCTCATTAAACCGTTCTGAAAACCTTTACCCATAAAATCCGGCATTGAAAAGGAAACATCTATATCATGTTTTATTTTTTGTGTTGAAAGATTTCGAAAATAAAAAAAAAGCAATTATCTTTGCATTAATCACATCACGAAAAACAATTATTTACTGTTTATGGAAAATAAAAGAGTCTATACGTTCGGTGGCGGCCAAGCAGAAGGAAGAGCCGACATGCGAGAATTGTTAGGTGGCAAGGGCGCCAACCTTGCTGAAATGAATTTGATTGGAGTCCCGGTTCCTCCCGGTTTCACCATCACAACCGACGTTTGTAACGAATATTACGAAGTTGGTCAGGAGAAGATTGTTGAATTGCTCAACAACGATGTAGTTTCAGCTGTAGCCCATATTGAAAAATTAATGAATTGTAAGTTTGGTGATGCTACCAATCCGTTATTAGTATCCGTACGTTCAGGCGCTCGCGCTTCAATGCCGGGTATGATGGACACCATTCTGAACTTAGGTCTCAATGACGAAGTTGCAGAAGGCATGGTAGCCAAGACCAACAACCCACATTTCGTTTATGACTCATACCGCCGTTTTGTTCAGATGTACGGAGATGTTGTATTGGGAATGAAACCAGTCAACAAGGAAGACATTGACCCATTTGAAAAAATCATTGACGAAGTAAAGGAAGAACAAGGTGTAGTACTTGACAAAGATCTTTCGGTTGAGTCTTTGAAGAAATTAGTTGCCCTCTTCAAGGCCGCTATCAAAGAGCAAACGGGTTCTGACTTCCCCAACGATCCGATGGTTCAACTTTGGGGTGCAATTTGTGCTGTATTCCGCAGTTGGATGAACGAGCGCGCTATCCTCTATAGAAAGATGGAAGGAATTCCTGACGAATGGGGAACAGCTGTTAGCGTAATGGCAATGGTATTTGGTAACATGGGTGACACATCTGCTACCGGTGTATGCTTCAGTCGCGATGCTGGTAATGGTGAGAATCTCTTCAACGGAGAATATTTAGTAAACGCACAAGGTGAAGACGTTGTTGCCGGTATTCGCACACCTCAGCAAATCACCAAGATTGGTTCACAACGCTGGGCCGAACGTGCTGGAATCTCTGAAGAAGAGCGCAAAGAAAAATATCCTTCAATGGAAGAAGCCATGCCTGAGATATATGCTCAGTTGAACGACATTCAAGACAAACTTGAGAAGCATTATCACGACATGCAAGATATGGAATTTACCGTACAAGAGGGTAAATTATGGTTCCTGCAAACTCGCAACGGAAAGCGCACCGGAACTGCCATGGTTAAAATTGCAATGGATTTGGTACGCGAAGGTCTTATTGATGAGAAAACAGCTCTATTGCGCTGCGAGCCACAGAAACTCGATGAACTGCTCCACCCCGTTTTCGACAAAGATGCTCTAAAGAAAGCAAAAGTGATCACCCAGGGTCTTCCTGCCTCTCCCGGCGCAGCCTGTGGTCAAATTGTATTCTTTGCCGACGATGCACAACAGTGGCATGCAGATGGACACAAAGTTGTAATGGTTCGTATTGAAACTTCTCCCGAAGATTTAGCAGGTATGTCTGCTGCTGAAGGTATTCTGACAGCACGCGGCGGTATGACCAGCCATGCAGCTGTTGTTGCCCGCGGTATGGGTAAATGCTGCGTCTCCGGAGCAGGTGCTATTTTAGTAGACTACAAAACTCGCACTGTAGAGATTGAAGGCGTCGTTTATAAAGAAGGAGATTACCTCTCAATCAATGGTTCTACGGGACAGGTTTACGCAGGCCAAGTTCCGACCAAGGCAGCTGAATTAAGTGGTGACTTCAAGGCTCTAATGGATCTCTGTGACAAATACACTAAGCTACAAGTTCGCACAAACGCTGATACTCCTCATGATGCACAGGTTGCAAGAGATTTCGGTGCCAAGGGTATTGGTTTAACCCGTACCGAACATATGTTCTTCGATGATCAGAAGATTGTAGCCATGCGTGAAATGATTTTGGCTGACACTGCAGCCGGCCGTGAAAAAGCCTTGGCTAAATTATTACCTTACCAAAAGGCTGACTTTAAGGGTATACTTGAAGCCATGGATGGCTGTCCAGTTAATATCCGTCTTTTAGATCCTCCCTTGCACGAATTTGTACCCCACGATCCTGCAGGACAGGAAACAATGGCTAACCAAATGGGTGTAAGCGTAAAAGAAATTCAGCAACGTGTAGAAAGTCTTTCTGAAAACAACCCCATGTTGGGCCATCGTGGTTGCCGTTTGGGTATCACATTCCCCGAAATCACGGCTATGCAAACCCGCGCCATCTTAGGTGCTGCATGCGAGCTGAAGAAAGAAGGTAAGAACCCAATGCCTGAAATCATGGTTCCTCTCATTGGTAACGTTAATGAGTTAAAACAACAGAAAGAGGTCATCAAAGCAACTGCAGAAGAAGTATTCAAAGAGCAAGGCATTGCCATTGATTTTGAAATCGGCACAATGATTGAGATTCCGCGTGCTGCCCTCACTGCAGACCAAATTGCAGCCGAGGCCGAATACTTCTCATTTGGAACAAATGACTTGACCCAAATGACATTCGGATTCAGCCGTGATGATATTGCAAGCTTCCTCCCGGCATACTTAGAAAAGAAGATTCTGAAGGTTGACCCCTTCCAGGTTCTCGACCAAGAAGGTGTAGGCCAATTAATCCAAATGGCAGTAGAAAAGGGTCGCAACATTCGTCCCACTCTGCGTACAGGTATTTGCGGCGAACACGGTGGAGAACCCTCTTCCGTTAAGTTCTGCGCAAAAGTTGGCATGAACTACGCTTCCTGCTCACCTTTCCGCGTTCCTATTGCAAGATTAGCAGCCGCGCAGGCAGCTGTTGAAGAATAATCGAAAGGTGCTAAAATTAGCTATCTAAAGGGCAAATATCTGGGGAACAGATACTTGCCCTTAGTTTTTTTGTGTATGTTCTGCATGTTCCAAATGCAGAATAAGAAGCCAAAATCAGGGCAAATGTTTCCCAAAAGTCAAGAACGTGTTTCCCAAGCCATTCTTTTGTTTCCCAAAAAACATCGGATGTTTCCCAAAAAAATCGCGTTGTTTCCACGTATATCATAAAGAGTGCGATATTGTGCTCGATTCAACAGAGATAATCCCAAATCGGTCATTAGAAACTGATTTTTTCCGTGGCACGTCTGTAACTCGTTAATATACAATGCTAGTCTAAACTGATTTTCTAATGACCGCCATTAGAAAATTGTAATTATAAATTGCTATATATCTGATAGTTACAAATTAAACCACGAAAATCAGTTTCTAATGACCGATTTGGGATAATATGTTATGGGGCGTAATTTTTGAACGTCTAACAAAGAAAAATGACCCTCGAATGTTAAAGATCAGCTCGAAATTACGCTTTGTGCCGTAATTATTTTACGGAACGACGTTTTGTTAGTATCTTTGTACCCTCAAATAATAATAAAAACAAGTAGATATGCTTACACAATTCGCAGTTACAAACTATAAAGGCTTTAAGCATCGCATTGAATGGGACTTGTCCCATCCAAGCAACTACTCTTTTAATGCTGATGCCGTTCAAGAAGGTGTTGTCAAGAACGGGATCATCTATGGCCCAAATGGTGCAGGAAAGTCAAATTTCGGTTTGGCTATCTTCGATATTGCCAACCATCTGTCTCATAAATGGAAGAAGCCAGACTATTATCTAAATTATGCTTGTGCTGGTCATCAGAATCTGCCGGTGGAGTTTGAGTACACATTTGTCCTGGGTGGGCATACCTTATTGTATAATTATAGCAAGGTGGCTTTGGAGCTGAAGGGCAACATCGTTCGTGAGCAGCTGATTGTAGATGGCAATGAGGTGCTGTTGAAGGATACAGGCATTTTGAACATTGCCAATGAGTTTGGCTTGACTCAGACCGCCATCGATAGCCTGAAGGATAGCGCAAACAACATCTCCATTGTCAACTACCTGCTTAGTTCTGTGCCTCTTCCCAAGGGAAACGCCCTGCTCTTGCTCCGGGATTTTGTTGAGAATATGCTGTTCTTCAGAAGCTTGGATAACCGCGAGTTCATTGGTTTGAAGGAGGGAGGAAGCAACATCGAAGAGTATATCATCACACACAAACTTGCCGATGACTTTGCTGCATACCTGAAAGAGGTTAGTGGACAAGACTACGAGTTTGCTCCCAGTGCACAAGGTGACAACGTGCTTTACTGTCTGATGGACGGCGTGAGAATACCATTCCAATGGGTGGCATCCACAGGCACAAAGAATCTGGAGCTTCAATACTATTGGCTGAAAGAAATGGATAATGCTTCATTCGTGTTCATTGACGAGTTTGATGCTTTCTACCACCATGAACTGTCCTATAAGATTTGCAAGCGATTGTTTGAGGGAAGCAATCAGGTGTTTGTAACCACACACGACACCTTCCTGTTGAGCAATGATCTGCTCCGTCCCGACTGCTTCTTCATTCTCAGAGACAACCAGATTAAAGCCATCTGCGACATGACAGACAAGGAACTGCGCTTTGGACACAATCTGGAGAAACTTTATAGAGGCGGAACATTTGGCTTATGATACTGTTTGTATTTGAAGGCGACGAACGTGAACCTCGTCTGTACAGAACATTAGAGAGGTTATACTTCCCGAAGCAGAACGAGAATATCATCTGCTCTTTCGGGAACAACATCTATGACCTATACAACGAGCTGCAAGAGTATGACGGGGATGGCGACATTGTCGCTCTCATGCGTGAACGTCTTGTCGATAGGGGCGATGCGACATTGGACGGCATCAGAAACTCGGATATTTCTGAAATATTCCTGTTCTTCGACTATGACTTCCAGAACTCCCAACTCTCGCTTGACGAAATCAACAGGCGCGTTGAAGAGATGCTGACACTATTTGATGATGAGACCGACAATGGTAAACTCTACATCAACTATCCCATGATTGAGTCCATCCGCTACACCAAGGAACTGCCTGATGATGCGTATGCCAGCTATACCATTGGAAGGGAAGCTTGCAAAGACTTCAAGCGTCTTGCACGCGAGTTCTCCGCATACGATAGCCTTGACCATCTGCTGTTCAAGGATGGAGAAAATCCCACCAAGGACAAATACCTGAAGGTAGAGGATAACTGGGAGTATCTGAGGGCAATGAACGTCTGTAAGGCAAACCTGCTGACAACAGGGTTCTTCACTATGCCAAGAGAAAAATCCGACATCGGTCAACTGGCTGTATTCAACAACCAGTTGATGAAGTTTGTGAAGCCAAAAAATAGCGTGGCCATACTGAACAGTTTCCCTATCTTCATTTATGAGTATATGAAGTAGATCATTCAATTATTCCCAAACCTATATATTGATAAATCAACACTTATTGCAGCCGCACAGGCAGCTGTTGAAGAAGCATAACAACATCTATTCATTTTGCAGCAGTTATTCTCAACGAATAGCTGCTGCATTATTTTTCAAACAAAAAAACTCTGCAAATAATTGGTCAATTAAAAAGAAGATGGTAACTTTGCATCGCATTTGAGCGAAATGCTTCATCTTTGATGAATATTTGACATATTTGGAAGTTTGGGTGAGTGGCTGAAACCAGCAGTTTGCTAAACTGCCGTGCGAGTAATCGTACCAGGAGTTCGAATCTCCTAGCTTCCGCAGCAATGGCGCTTTCATCTAACGGTTAGGATACATGCCTCTCACGCATGGTATACGGGTTCGATTCCCGTAGGCGCTACAAAATCAGCGATATCGTATCTACTTATTGCTGATTTTTTTATATCATAATCCCAAATCGGTCTTAGTATGATGATAACAATTTAAAGACTGATTTGGGATTACTTTATCTTATTTGCCTATTTTGTCATTCTATAAGCAAAAAAATATCCCCCGTTATAGGACGAGGGAAGAAACCTAATGTTTTCACAACGGAAAAATCCTTATTGTGATTTGCTTCAAATTCTGGAGCAAAGTTATAATTTTTATCTTACTTACAAATATTATCTTGAGAAAAATACTAACTTTGAGCACAATATTTCATGTTATAAATTACACACAATGAGCAAACTCGTTTTTGGTCTTGATTTAGGTTCAAATTCCATTGGATGGGCCGTGGTTCATGAGGGAACTGACCCACTCAAAGACCCTTCAAAAGTTATTAGTCTTGGTGTTCGTGCCATTCATTTCGATACATTTGTAAAATCTGATGATGGCAGTGAAGTTAAAGGTGACCCTGCCGATTTCTTCAATGCCGGCAAAGGTGTTTCGCCCAACGCAAGCCGTACTATAAAACGCGGAATGCGACGTAAGCTGCAACGCTATAAACTACGTAGAAAGAATTTGCTCGAAATTCTGCGTAAAGCCTCTTTTATCCACGATGAGAGTATTCTTTCAGAGAATGGTCCCGGAACCACCTTTGAAACGCTGCGGTTAAGAGCTCGGGCTGCCTCCCAACCCATCAGTTTAGAAGAACTCGCACGCGTACTGCTCATGATCAATAAGAAACGCGGATACAAGAGCAACCGCAAAGCCGACAAGGCCGAAGAAGGAAGCCTGATTGATGGTATGACCATTGCCCGCAGGCTCTATGACGAAGATATCACCCCAGGACAAATATGTTTGGAGATTCTATCCGCAGGCAAACGTCATCTACCCGATTTCTATGCATCAGACCTGCAAGAAGAGTTCGACCGAATTTGGACGAAACAACAACAGTTCTACCCGGACCTCCTTACGCCCGAATTGAAAAAAGAAGTACAAAACAAGAACGGTAAAGCCACATGGACCATTTTGAGCCAACATTGGGAATGGACCACACAAGATGACCAGTGGGATGACCTTTCGGCTTCTACCATTACGGTTACCACTACCCACCATCTTGAAGGCATTAAACGAACGACCAAAGGTGACGCAAAGAAACAAGAGAACTATTCGTGGCGCGTACAGGCCCTTTCCGAGCGAATCGACCCGGAGTATTTGGCTATCGTACTGCAAGACATCAATCAACAGATCCATGCTTCAAGCGGTTATCTTGGAGCCATCAGCGACCGCAGCAAACTTTTGTTCTTTCGGAAATGCACCGTTGGCGAATACCTCGTTTCACTCATTGACAGTAATCCCAATGCCAGTTTGAAAAACCAAGTTTTCTACCGCCAGGATTATTTGGATGAGTTCAACCGCATTTGGGAAACACAGGCATCCTTCCATCCTGAACTGACACCTCAACTGAAAAAAGAAATTCGCGATGTTGTCATCTTCTATCAACGACGTCTGAAGAGCCAGAAAAATCTGATTTCTTTCTGCGAATTTGAAAAACAGGAAAAAGACATCCTCTTACCCGACGGCACCACCCGCCATATTCAGACCGGATGCAAAGTGATACCCCGCTCTTCTCCCCTCTTCCAGGAGTTCAAAATCCGGTCTGTGCTCAACAACCTCGAAATCACCTGCACCGATCCTACGGACTCACCGCTATTCAACAAACAAGGCAAGCGTCATCTCACACCCGAAGAAAAAGAACGGTTGGCCCTTGAATTGTCCATACGCGACAAGATGAGCAAGAACGAAGTGCTTTCTGCACTATTCACGAAGAAGACCTCCTCCTATCAATTGAACTATGATTCCATTGACGGCAACAAAACCGGTCATGCCCTCTTTAAAGCATTCAGTAACATTCTGTATGAAACAGGACACGAAGCCATCGACTGGAAGCGAAAAGCTTCCGACAACATCAGCACCGTTCACGACGTATTTGCCGTTCAAGGATGGAAGACCGATTACCTGACTTACAATTCCAACGATAATTTGTATGACCAACCATACTATCGCTTATGGCATTTGCTATATTCCTACGAAGGCGACAACTCCAAGACCGGCAACGAAAGCCTCATCCGTCACCTCTCATCGCTCACCGGCATGCCAACTGAATATGCCACCCTGCTGTCGTCCATCACTTTCCTACCTGATTACGGCAATCTGAGCGCCAAAGCCATTGCCAAGATTCTGCCATTCCTGAAAGAAGGCTACGTCTACAGCGAAGCCTGCACGGCTGCTGGTTATCGCCACTCGGCCTCTTCGCTTACAGCCGAAGAAATTGCCCGGAAAACCCTTGTGCAACAACTTCCGCCTCTCAAAAAGAATTCGCTGCGCAATCCCGTGGTCGAGAAAATTCTGAACCAATTGGTCAATGTCATCAACCAACTGATTCCTGCCTACGGACAACCCGATGAAATCAGGGTTGAGTTGGCTCGCGAACTGAAGAAGAGTGCCAAAGAACGTCAAAGCCTCTCCACCTCCATTGCCTCTAACACCAAAGAAAACGAGCGCATCAAGAACATTCTCGAAACAGAGTTCCACATTGCCCATGTCACCCGCAATGACATCATTCGCTATAAGCTCTACGAAGAACTGAAGGACAACGACTACCGTACACCCTACTCCAACACATACATTCCACGCGAGAAACTCTTCAGTAACGACTTTGAGATTGAGCACATCATTCCACAGGCGCGTCTCTTTGATGATTCACTTTCCAACAAAACCCTGGAAACTCACGATGACAATCAAACAAAGGGAAAAATGACGGCCTATGATTATGTGGTTTCAAGATACGGACAAGAGGCAGCCGAACAATACACCAATCGCTGCAAAGAAGTTTTCAAGAACAACAAAGCTAAACTGAAAAAACTGCTCATGACCGAGGCCGATATTCCCGACGGGTTCATAGAGCGCGACCTTCGCGAAACTCAATACATCTCCAAATTAGCCTTGTCCATGCTCTCCTCCGTATGCCGAAACGTAGTGGCCACCACGGGTACCATCACCGACAGATTGCGCAACGACTGGGGATTGGTGGACGTAATGAAGGAACTGAACTGGAACAAATACAAAGCCATCGGCAAAGTCGAGTATTATGAAAACCATAACGGACAGCGCATCGGCATCATTAACGACTGGAGCAAACGAAACGACCATCGTCACCATGCCGTCGATGCCGTCACCGTGGCTTTCACCCAAAAGGCACTCATTCAGTACTTCAATCACGTCAATGCCAGCCAAACCTCCGGCACCATTGAGTCGGCCATCCGTCAGAAATACTTCGACGAAAACAGAAAGGCCTTACCACCTATGCCCGATTTTCGCCAGCAGGTCAAGCAACATCTTGAAAGTTTGCTCATCTCCATCAAGTCAAAGGGCAAAGTAGTGACCCGCAACCGCACCCACAACGGACCCGACCAGAGCGAGAAGACGCAACTCACCCCTCGCGGACAACTGCATCAGGAAACCTACTACGGCAGCCGCAAATGCTATCAGAAGCGAGAAGCCAAAGTCAATGGTTCTTTCACAGCCGACGTCATTGCCACCGTGGCCAAAAAGGCTTACCGCGAAGCCCTGCAAAACCGGCTTGACGCTTTTGGTGGTGATCCCAAGAAGGCCTTCACCGGAAAACAAAGCCTCGAAAAGAGCCCCATTTGGCTCAACGAAGACCATAGCCGGGCTGTTCCTCTCAAAGTGACGCTGGTCACCCTTGAAAACGAGTACACCATCCGTAAAGCCATCGACAAGACGCTCAATATCGATAAAGTGGTCGACCCCAACATTCGGAAACTACTTCTCAAACGGGTGAAGGAAGAAGGCGCAGACAGCCTGAACAACCTGCAAGAAAACCCCATTTGGCTCAATCGCGATAAAAACATCGATGTCAAGAGAGTCACCATTTCTGCCAACGGTTCGTTGGTAGCCATCCACCACAAGCTTACCAAAGACGGGCAACCCGTTTTAGACGAGAACGGGCACACCATTCCCAATGATTTTGTCAGCACCAACAATAATCATCACGCCGTTTTCTTCCGTCGCCAAGTTGTCGACGCCAAGACCAAACTGCCCAAAACAGATGAATCAGGGCAACCCGTTTATGAATACTTCGAGCAAATTGTCACTCTCCTCGAAGCCGTTGAACGGGCACAACAGGGATTACCCGTCATTGACAAGAGTTACGGACAAAGTGAAGGTTGGCAGTTCCTGCTCAGCCTGAAAATCAATGAATACGTAGTCTTCCCCAACGAAAAAACCGGTTTCAACCCCAAAGAGATTGACTTAACCGATGTCAACAACTATGCCCTCATCAGTCCCAATTTGTTCAGAGTACAAAAGATGTCGCATAAAGACTATAATTTTCGGCATCATCTGGATACGACAACAAATATCATGCCCGAATTGCGCGACATTACATGGAAGCGTTGTCAGAACTATTCATTCCTCAATGACATTGTCAAGGTACGCATCAACCACATCGGTCAAATTGTCAGTGTGGGCGAAAACTAAACCCATTCCTTCACCATGATCAAGAAGACGCTTTACTTCGGCAATCCCGCCTATCTCTCGCTTCGCAACCGGCAATTGGTCATCAAGTTGCCAGTCGAAACCCCAGAATCGGAACATTCGCCAACCTTCAACGAAGTTACCAAACCCATTGAAGACATCGGCATCGTGGTACTTGACCATCGTCAAATCACCATCACAACCGCAGCATTAACGGCTTTGGCCGAAAACAACTGTGCCGTCATCAACTGCGACTCCAAAAACATGCCCGCATCGCTCATGCTTCCCCTTTACGGCAACACCATCCAAACCGAACGTTACCGACAGCAAATTGATGCCTCCCAACCTTTGCTCAAACAGTTGTGGCAACAAACCGTCCGACAAAAAATTCTCAACCAAAAGACCGCACTCCTTCTGTGCACCGGCGAAGATATGCCTTGCATGCAAGTTTGGGCATCAGAAGTCAGAAGCGGTGATGCCGACAACCACGAGGCACGTGCCGCAGCCTTCTATTGGAAAAACTTCTTACCCGGAACCCATTTCATCCGCGACCGTGAAGGCCTGCCTCCCAACAATCTGCTGAACTATGGCTACGCCATTCTTCGGGCCGTGGTGGCACGCGCTCTTGTCGCCAGCGGTTTGCTGCCCACCTTGGGCATTCACCATCACAACCGCTACAACGCTTATTGCCTGGCCGACGACATCATGGAACCCTATCGTCCCTACGTTGACTGCCTGGTCCACCAAATGGCAACCAACGGCACCGACTGCACCCAGCTTTCCAAGAATGTCAAGGCACAACTATTGGGCATACCCACCCTTGACGTCCGACTCGGTCAGAAAAACTATCCCCTGATGGTAGCCGCAAGCCTCACCGCCTCCTCTCTTTATAAATGCATCGATGGAGAATTGCGTAAAATAGCCTATCCTGAGCTTTCATGAGTTGCATCAGTAAATATCGCGTCATGTGGATTCTGGTATTTTTCGATTTGCCCACTGAAACCAAGACCGACCGAAAACGAGCCACCGGTTTTCGGAAAGCCTTGATTGATGATGGATTCACCATGTTCCAGTTCTCCATCTACATCCGTCACTGCGCCAGTGCGGCCAATGCCGAAGTCCACATAAAAAGGGTCCAATCATTTCTTCCCCAATTCGGCAAAGTGGGCATTCTGTGCATCACCGACAAACAATTTGGCGACCTTCATCTGTATTTCGGAAAGAAACCCTCACCCCTCCCCTTGGCCGGCGTACAACTTGAATTGTTTTGACCTCAATCGATCCATGACAGAATTTACTTCACAGATCATTTGTTTATTTACTACTTTGCTTTACTGATTTATTATTATCCCAAATCGGTCATTAGACTATTATGCGCAAACAAACTTTCTTTTTGT
>CALZOH010000028.1 GCA_945827465.1 uncultured Prevotellaceae bacterium | reverse complement strand
CAAAACCACTAAATTGGCAAAATGAGGCACTTTGTCAGCATGGCAAAACCACTAATTTGATAAAATGAGACACTTTGCCAGTATGGCAAAACCCCTGACGTGAGTCTGCCGGGATTTGTTCCTTCTGAAGATAGGTCTGCTTGAACGTATTTCATGACGGGTCGAATAAAAAAACATCATCCGCAACGCCACAGAGGGGGAACATTGCGGATGATGATGAACTACGACGGCAGCCATAGGTGTCGCTCGTCGATGAACTACGACTTCTGCCCTTGCAGATAAGGTAAAACGATGTCGCGATACTCCTGCTCGAAGTTGGGCGTAAACACTCCCTTGCCCATATTCTCTTGCAATTCGGCCGGCGACCAAAATTTGCCACCGTCCAATTCCTCCCGGTCGGGTTTTACTTCTCCATCATAACGGGTAATGTGCACATACACCAATTCGCGCTCTCGCGCAGAGTCGAACACGTACGACGTGATGCGCACCGGTTCATAATCGGTCATGCCCAACTCCTCCTCCACTTCGCGTCGAATGGCCATCTCGACATTTTCGCCCAAACTCACGTGGCCTCCACAGGCCGTATCCCATTTTCCGGGCTGAATATCTTTCCAGAGCGGTCGCTTTTGCAGGTAGAGCTCTCCCTGAGAGTTGACCACATGCAGATGAACCACGGGATGGAGCAAACGGCTGCCGCCGTGGCATTCCCCACGAGTGGCAGCACCCGTAATCTCGCCCGTTTCAGTCACCACGGGCACCATTTCGTCTAATGAATCTATCATCGTCATCTTTATTTTGCTGTTGACAGGAACTGCGGTTGGTCAGTCAAGGCTTCTTCGTCGCTCATCCGAGGCTCCAGCAACGAACTGTCGCCATAACTCAGGAAGCGGAACTCATGCGCCAGCGCATATTCATATACTTTACGCCAGTCATCTCCTATAAAAGCCGACACGAGCAGGAGCAACGTGCTTTGAGGCATGTGAAAATTGGTCACCATGCGTTCCACCACGTGATAATGATAGCCCGGCGCAATGATGATCTGCGTACTCGTATGGAGAGCGGCCTGACCGGTGCGCTCCAGATAGTTGTCGATGGCTTGAAGGCTCTCCAACGTGGTCACCGGCTTTCCCTCGGGCTGAGTATAAGGCGCCCACTGGGCCACGTGAAGTTCTTCTTCGGTGGCATCGGGCTGACGGAGCAAGGTGAGACCGATATAGTAGAGACTTTCCAACGTACGCACCGAGGTGGTGCCCACTGCCGTGCAATGACCGCCGTGACGAATGAGTTTTTGAATGCTTTCGCGAGGTACGAAGATATATTCCGAGTGCATCTCATGGTTTTCAATCGTGTCGGACTTCACCGGCTTGAACGTTCCTGCTCCTACGTGCAGGGTAATCTCGTCACGCTCAATGCCGCGACGGTCAATTTCGTCCAACACACGCTGAGTGAAGTGCAGTCCGGCTGTCGGCGCAGCTACACTGCCCTCTATTTTGGAATAAACAGTCTGATATGTTTCCTTATCACGCTCTTCCGTATCACGGTTAAGATAAGGTGGAATGGGAAGTTCGCCTACCGCGTCGAGAATATCGGCAAATGTATAGTTGTGATTGTTCCAACTGAACTCAATCACCGAGTGCCCTTGCCGGTTTTCCATCTCCTCGGCAGCGAGGAGTACTTCCTGACCGCCTACCGTCAACTGACGAAAGAGTTTTCCTTCCTTCCACTTCTTGCGATTGCCCACCAGACACACCCACTGGCAACGCTCCCTTTGGTCGAACACCAACTGATAGTCGTTGGGAAGGTGCGGCTCCAGGCAGAAGATCTCAATGAGCGCGCCCGTCTCTTTCCTAAAGTGTAAACGGGCCTGAATCACCTTCGTGTTATTGAAAACCATTAGGCTACCTGCCGGCAAAAGTTCCGGCAGTTTTCTAAAACCGCTTTCCGAAATCTCACCGCCATGATAGTAGAGCAGTTTCGACTCATCACGTACAGCTACCGGATACTTGGCAATGCGCTCTTCGGGCAGGTCATACCGGTAATCGCTAATCTGTATATCCTTTGTTTGAACCATTTTTCATTAACTTCTGTCGGGCAGTGCTTTTGACTGGGCGCACACAACCTAAAAGAAAAAGGGCAAAGCCTAACGCTCTGCCCGCACTAAAACAATTTAACCTTAAAAATACTTTTTCAGCATGTTAATGTCAGCGTTGTCCCTCAATCTACGCAGTGCACGCTCCTTAATTTGGCGTACTCGCTCGCGGGTTAAGTTCAACGAATTGGCAACTTCCTCTGCCGTCATTTCGGGATGGCCTATGCCGAAGAGCATTTTCAATACCGTTTGCTCGCGTTCGGAAATGCAACTAAGAGCAGCATCCAAATCGGAGGAGAGAGACTCCATTTCCATTAATTGATCGGTCGACGGAGCATTTTCATCTGTCATGATATCAATCATAGCACTTGATTCATCGTTCTGAAACGGTGCATCGACTGATACTTTCTTTCCATTACTGCCCAACGCCTCTGCAATTTTGTCTTCAGGAGTGTTCATCACCTCTGCCAACTCCTGTACTGACGGTCGACGCTCGTGTTCCTGCTCGAAATTAATCTTTGCTTTGCTGAGTTTACTCTGAAAACCTACCTGGTTCAGGGGCATTCTTACGATACGACTCTGTTCGGAAATGGCTTGAAGGATACTTTGGCGAATCCACCACACTGCATAAGAGATAAACTTGAATCCTCGCGTCTCGTCAAACTTCTGAGCCGCTTTGATTAAGCCTAAGTTACCTTCGTCAATTAAGTCATTCAACGCCAAACCTTGGTTTTGATACTGCTTGGCAACACTCACTACGAAGCGAAGATTGGCTCTGGTCAACTTTTCTAATGCTTTCTGATCACCTTTATGGATTCGTTGAGCCAACTCAACCTCTTCATCCGTGGTGATTAACTCTTCACGACCAATTTCAACCAAATACTTGTCAAGCGCAGCACTTGAACGGTTTGTAATACTTTTGTTAATCTTTAACTGACGCATATTTTATCTTTAATAATGCACTACATACTTTGTGCGAGTAGCAAATTTACGATTTTTTCTCACTTCCAAACGGTTTGAAAGTACTTTTTATTGAGTCAATAAATCTGAGCGACCTCTTTTAAGGACTACAACATGTTACAAAATCATTATCTGCCATTTCTAACTTCCATTTACGAACTGAAAAGAGGCTCCGAAAAATTCTGCAGAAACAGTTCACCCATGAGCCGGCCCTCGGAGGGCAGCCACATCACCCACGAACATAAAAAAAGCGGAAGATTTCTCTTCCGCTCTGTACGCCCTCAGGGGCTCGAACCCTGGACCCATTGATTAAGAGTCAATTGCTCTACCAACTGAGCTAAGGACGCATCCTTTTGTTTTGCGAGTGCAAAGGTACGGCTTTTTGAAATTTCCACCAAACTTTTCTCCAACTTTTTTTGAGGTTTTTGTCGCATCGTCATCCATTTTCTTTCGCTAAGTGAATGCGACAGCACTCCTTTCAGCTGATAGAAAGAAAGATAAGGTCACTCCTCCGATTCCGGCAGTTTCTTCTCCTCAAAGAGATTTTTCTGCCCTACAAGGTGCAGAACCGCCCCACTCGCTCACTACCACCGGTAGAGCGGTGACGGAATTTTCCGCCCCAATACCTCCACCTTCACAAAATCGTCCAGCCTCATTCCTTCACCGGAAAAGCGGTTCTCCACCGTTTCGAGTGCCACACGCGGCAGATTATTGTTCTCACTGAGATGGCACAGCCATACTTGTTTGAGGTGATGACGATGCTCAAAAATCAAGTTGGCCGCTTCCGAATTGCTCAGATGCCCATTGTTGCCATGGATACGATTGCGCAAGTAGAGCGGATAAGGTCCGGTCTGCAACATACGCAGGTCGTAGTTCGACTCCAACACCAAATAGTCTGCCTGAGACACATATCGCTCAATAGCAGGCGTTACGGCACCGGCATCAGTGAGCAAGCAGAAACGCAAATCGCCATACTCCAAGAAATAACCGTTATTGTCTTCGCTATCGTGAGGTACATCGAAAGGCGTAATGCTACATCCACAACAAGTGAGCGCTGCCTCTTTCTCCAAAAACTGAGTTTGTTCGGGAATAAGCTTGTAACGAATGGTGGGATTGCCGTCAATGCCGCGCACGGTGGGTGGCGTGGTATAAACAGTCAATTCATGCCCCATTTTTGCGGCTGCCCGTTGCAAGTTACCGGCATTTTTGGCGTGATCACAATGATCGTGGGTCAAGAAAATGGCCGCCAACTTACCGGCGGTCAGTCCCATCTCAAAAAGATATTTGTTTAACGCCCGAATACCCACTCCGGCATCTATCAGGAAGTAGCCTTCATCAGTACCAAACAAGTAAGCGTTGCCGCTGCTGCCACTCCCCAAACTTCTAAATGAAAACATGCTCTCCGTTCAGTTATTTTCGGGCAAAAATACAAAATTATCTGCAGAGCGACAATGACCATGCTACCTCGCAACGAAACTGAAACTCTCCCGTCAGAGTATATATATAATAGGTATAGGAGTATTCATCACTCGGCATGCACTAACTTTTCATAAGTTAGGCTGCATCTCGGAAAAGGAGATTTGAAAAACAAAGGTTTTTCATCTCCTTTTCACTCGATTTGCACTAACTTTGCACAAGAGATAATTGAAAGGCCATCGGCAGAAGCGAGCAATGCCCGGCATACCCCTAAAAGAGAATCAACATGACCGCGTCCGAAAACATTATCATTATTCCCACTTACAATGAGAAAGAAAATATCAGTTTGATTATTCACGCCATCTTCAAGCTGAATGAGCCCTTCGATATTTTGGTGATAGATGACGGTAGTCCAGACGGTACCGCGGCTATCGTAAAGGATTTAATGGAGCGCGAACCCTTCGCCGGCCATTTATTTTTGGTGGAACGCAGCGGGAAACTGGGTCTTGGGACTGCTTATATCACTGGATTTAAGTGGGCACTGGATCATCCGAAGTACGAATACATTTTCGAGATGGACGCAGACTTCAGTCACGACCCGGCTGACGTTCCGCGACTGCTCGAAGCCTGTCGTGACCGCGGAAACGACCTTGCCATCGGTTCACGATACATCTCTGGCGTAAATGTAGTCAATTGGCCGATGAGCCGAGTGCTGATGAGTTACTTTGCATCCAAGTACGTGCGACTGGTAACGGGTATTCCCATCCACGATACCACTGCAGGCTTCAAATGTTACCGTCGTCGCGTGTTGGCAACCATTCCGCTTGACCAAATTAGGTTCAAAGGATACGCGTTCCAGATTGAAATGAAGTTCACCACCTATCAACTTGGCTTTAAAATAGAAGAAGTACCCGTCATCTTCGTCAACCGCCGTTTGGGAGAAAGCAAAATGAGCGGCAGCATCTTCAGTGAAGCCATGTGGGGAGTGATCCAACTGAAATGGGATGCCCTTCGCGGCAGATTTAAACATCTTCGGAAATGAAAATACTGATTCATCATGCCACAATAGTGAATGAAGGTCGTTGCGAAAAAGCTGACCTCATCGTTGCAGGCAATCACATCCAAGAAATTATTCTTTCTCCTTCTGACGAAATACCCGGCGATGACTTCGACAAGACAATCAACGCCGAAGGACTCTTTCTACTGCCCGGTGTAATCGATGAACATGTACATTTTCGCGAGCCCGGCCTCACCCAAAAGGCGGATATTACCACCGAAAGTGCTGCAGCCGCTGCCGGAGGGGTCACTTCGTACTTTGATATGCCCAACACCCTGCCCACAACGACCAGCCTCGCTGCATGGGAAGAGAAAATGCGCCTTGGCAGCAAGAGTCACGTCAATTACGCCTTCTTTCCAGGAGCTACCAACCGTAATATAGACGAGCTACTGAACATTCCGCCTTCATCCATCCCCGGCATCAAGCTATTCATGGGCTCATCAACGGGCGGCATGCTGGTTGAAGGCACTCCATCGCTCTCACCCATCTTCAGCAAGGCCGGAAGTCTGCCGGTAATGACCCATTGTGAAGACTCGGCCATTATCAACCAACGCGCTCAAGAGGTTCGCGAACGCTTCGGAGCAAAAGCCGACGCCCGGTATCACTCTTACATTCGCAACGAAGCCTGCTGCATAGCCTCTACCCGCAAAGCCATCAGTCTGGCAGAACAATATGGCACCCGACTGCACATTGCCCACGTATCGACAGCCGCCGAACTCGAACTGATTGCCCTTGCAGGAGCGCGCATAACGGCCGAAGCCTGCTTGGCACACCTGCTGTTCTGCGAAGACGACTATGCACACCTCGGTTCACTCATTAAATGCAACCCCTCCATCAAGACCCACCTCGATCGCGAGGCCTTGCGCAAAGGTCTCAGCGATGGAAACATCCTGACGGTTGCCACAGACCATGCCCCCCACCTCTATGCCGAAAAGACAGGCGGCTGCTTTGAGGCTGCGTCAGGCATGCCTATGGTGCAGTTCTCCCTGCCGGCCATGTTGAGCCTTACCGATGATGGTGTGCTCACCCTGCCACGCGTGGTGGAACTCATGTGTCACGCTCCGGCCCGCCTTTTCGGCGTTAAAGAGAGAGGCTTCATCAGAAAAGGCTATCTGGCCGACCTCGTATTGGTGAAGCACGAACCCATGACCATTCTGCCTGACATCATTTTGAGCAAATGCGGCTGGAGTCCGCTGCTCGGCGAAACGCTGAAGTGGAAGGTTATTTCGACTTTCTGCAACGGGCATCTCGTTTATAGCCATCTCACAGGTGTAGACACCTGTTATCACGGACAAGCCATCTCTTTTGAACATGGTGACTGACCACTACGCCCACACTTACCGATATAGTCCGGAAGAACTGACTCCTTTTATTAACTGGATTTACTTCTTCTATGCTTGGCAATTGCCAACACGCTATGCTTCAGTGGCCACCCTGCACCCGTGCGATGCCTGCCGCCGCAGTTGGATAGGTCAGTTTCCGACGGAAGAACAAGCCCAAGCCCGCGAGGCCCTTCACCTCTACGAGGATGCCCTCTCCCTATTGGGCGTGATGGGCAGTTCTTACTACGTACAAGCCCGACTGGCCCTTCAGGAAGCATGGAGCGACGGCGATGACCTGGTATTTTTTCCGGCTGAGCATCCGAACAAGGCGGTGCGCCTCCCACTGCTGCGGCAGCAACACCCTGCCACCGAGGGAGCACCGAACCTTTGTCTGGCTGACTTCGTCAGACCCAAGAGACTCGGTGTAAAAGACTGTGTGGGAGTGTTTGCCACAGCGGTAGACCCTCTGATGGAACAGCTGGAGGCCCATGACGACTACCGACACCTGCTTGCCCAGACACTCTGTGACCGTCTGGCCGAAGCAGCAGCCGAAAAACTTCACGCCGAAGTGCGCACTCACCTGTGGGGTTACGCTCCCGACGAACGGTTAACCCCTACTGAGATGTTTCAATGCCGTTATCGCGGCATCCGACCTGCCGTTGGCTATCCATCGCTGCCTGACCAGAGCGTGAACTTCATACTTGACGAGTTGATTGACTTCAGCGCCATCCGGTTGAGCCTGACTTCCAGCGGTGCCATGATACCCCACGGCAGTGTGAGCGGTCTCATGTTGGCACACCCTCAAGCCCGCTACTTTGAGTTAGGTCTCATCGGCGAAGACCAACTGACCGACTACGCTCAACGTCGCCACCTGCCTGAATCGGAACTTCGCAAGTTCCTTTCAGGCCGTATTCACACCGAATCATCCACTACGCCCTGACCATTATGATGCTCCGAATCTTCATACTTATCTTCCTGCTCACGGTGATACCTCCCGTCTACCTTTATCGCATCTATATCAAGCCGCGCAAAGGGGGACACTGGCGGTGGATCTTCTTCGTGCCGAACATCATGATTCTGCTCGCTGCTATTGTGCTCACCGTGTTTGAAACCTATACTCCACACAACGC
The DNA here is from genome assembly GCA_945827465.1 of uncultured Prevotellaceae bacterium. Classification (GTDB taxonomy): domain Bacteria; phylum Bacteroidota; class Bacteroidia; order Bacteroidales; family Bacteroidaceae; genus UBA6382. Next base: position 11,441 of record CALZOH010000028.1, on the reverse strand, counting down.
AGAAATCACCAATTGGTTCTTCACCCTGTTCACCGGCTACGTAGTCAGCGAGTCAGTGTTTGCCCTGTGTGTGGGATTGAGCCGAATATTCCGTTCCCGAGCCATCCGCAATGTGGGCCTCGCCCTGGGCGTGCTCTCAGCCGTGGCCAACGTCTATATTATTGCGGTGGGCACCACCTACGGCAAAAACCACATAGAGCTCAAGCAACATCAATTGCCCCACCCCGCCCTGCCGCAGAGCTTCGACGGCTATCGGATTGTTCACCTGAGCGACCTTCACTTAGCCTCCTACGGTGGGAAACCCGACTTTGTGCACCGGCTGGTATCGCTCGTCAACCAACAACAGCCTGACCTCATCGTGGTTACCGGCGACCTGGTGAGTTATCACGCTGACGAGTTGCTACCCTACCTCGATGAACTCAAGCAACTACGTGCCCGTGACGGCGTAGTGAGCATTATGGGCAATCACGACTATATGATGTACATCAAATGGCCCTCTCCCTCCGATCGCGAAGCCTGCATCAGCAAATTGCAGCACTTACAGCGCAGTATGGGATGGAACTTGTTGCTTAACGACCACCTCTACATCCGTCGTGGCCAGGATAGCATCGCCATCGTAGGGGTTGAGAACGACGGCAATCCACCTTTTCCACAACGCGCAGACCTGCCACACGCTTTGAAAGGCATTCCCGCCACCCACGAAGGCCTGCCCTTCTTCAAGATACTCCTTTCGCACGACCCGTCACATTGGCGTCGCAGCGTATTACCCGATACCGACATACAGATTACCCTCTCCGGACACACGCACGGCGGACAACTGCTCATCGGCGGCTTCCACCCCATCTCGTTGGTCAGCTCAGAATGGGCCGGCACCTATCGTGAAGGACCTCGCATGCTCTTCGTGTCAACCGGACTGGGCGAAGCACTCTTCACATTCCGTTACGGTGTATGGCCGGAAATAGATGTTCTCACCCTACAAAAACGTTCCTGAACCCTCTCAAACCATTTTTTCTGCTTATGAAACGTTCACTCTACCGAATCTATCAACTCTGCGTGGCCACTCCTCTTATCCTGCTGGCTACCATCCTTACTTCCGTAGTAACCTGCGTCGGCTGTTTCGTCGGCAGTGCCCATTTTTGGGGATACTACCCCGGAAAATACTGGTCCATCTTCATTCTGCGCGTGCTATTGCTCCCCGTCAAAGTCAGCGGCCGCGAATTGCTCGACAGAAACACCTCTTACATCTTCGTAATTAACCACCAAAGTGCTATCGACATCTTCGTTATCTACGGCTTCATCTGCCGCAACTTCAAATGGATGATGAAGAGCACGCTCAGACGCATGCCTTTCGTGGGCATTGCCTGCGCCAAGGCTCGCCATATTTTTGTAGACCGTTCCAACTCCTCCGGAATGCGCGAGACCATCTCACAGGCTCGCGAAACCCTCCAAGGCGGCACATCGCTGGTGGTGTTTCCCGAAGGGTCGCGCACCTACACGGGCCGCCTGGGCAAATTCAAGAAGGGAGCGTACCTGCTGGCCGCCGATCTGCAACTGCCCATCGTTCCGGTCACGCTCAACGGTCCGTTTGACGTATTGCCCCGCACGCGTGGCATCAACTTTGTGGAGCGTCATCCCCTCCACATGATTATTCACGAACCAATTTATCCGCAGAACAACCGACCCGAAGAGTTGCAACGCCTCATCCGCCTTTCGGAAGAAGCTATTGAGCGCGATTTACCCCTCAAATATCAGCGGCCAAAAGCGCCCGTGGCCGAGTAAAGGCTATTTTTTAAGGCGAAAAAGAAAATATTTCCGAAAACGCTTGGAAGGAAAACCAAAAAGTAGTACTTTTGCAGCGTTTTTGATGAACAACCTTTCTCATCAATACATGACGGTGGCTGTAGTTCAGTTGGTTAGAGCGTCAGATTGTGGTTCTGAATGTCGTGGGTTCGAGTCCCATCTGCCACCCCAAGAAAAATCCCTGCATCAATCGCGATGCGGGGATTTTTTGTACCAATTCTCACCATTCATTGCCCACCCGAAAATGACGGGTCAGCGTTTTCCCCTCGAAACAAAGGAGATTAACAGATGGCGCCTTCGAGATGCAACAGAAAAGATTTGGCTTCCAAACCGCCGGCATAACCCACGAGACTTCCATCACTGCCTATCACCCGGTGACAAGGCACAAATAGAGATAAGGGATTGGCTCCCACGGCATGGGCTAGAGCCCGCACTGCAGTGGGACGCGACAAACGTTCGGCCAACAGACCATAATTGACGGTGTGGCCATACGGCAAATGTTCCAGCAAGTGCCACACTTGAAGTTGAAAAGGGGTGCCGACAAGACGCAAGGGAACGCTCACGGAGGGGATATGTCCGGCAAAATAGAGGTCGAGCCACCTCGCGGCCTGGCGATGGATGTCGGCCTCGCCCCACTCCATTTCTGCCCGAAGACGATGACTTAACCGATGCACGAAGGCTTCGGCATGACGTCGTTGTTGCCAATCGCACAGACACAAGTGCTCAGCCACAGCCCCGAGCTGCAAGACACCGCAAGGGGAGGCATATGTTGACAACAAAAGACGATTGCAGGAACTCGGAGAGGACATGAAGAACATCAAGGTTGAAGTGCGGCCGGTAAATCAAACGAAGGCGGCAGAGCGTCAGACGATGCAGCCCAACTTTTATTGGGACGCGGGCCCATCACAAGTTCCAACTTACCGCCGCTGACAACATCCTGATGACTAATCCACACCTTATTGTAAGGCTTTCCGTTGAGTCGCGCACTTTGGATATACTTATTTTCATGCGAAACATTACGGGCCACGATGGTGAAGGTCTTACCGCCCTCCAGGCAGAGTTGCGATCGCTCGAAGAGAGGACTGCCGATAACGTAGTAAGGCAATCCGGGCACTACAGGATAGATGCCGAGGGAAGAGAAGACGCAGAAAGCCGACATGCCACCGCCGTCTTCATCGCCGCAGATACCCATCAGGTCGTTGCGGAACCAACTCTCCAGGAGCATACGGATGCGCTTCTGGGTTTTCCAGGGCTGGCCGGCATAGCAATATAGATAAGGGATATGAAAACTGGGTTCGTTGCCCATAACAAACTGTCCCACGTTGCCGGTGGCATCAGGCAGAACGGCATAATACTGCCACTTGGAGCGGTGAAGGCCTTCGTCGAAGAGTTGATCGAGCTTACGGACGAAAGGTTCGGCTCCACCGAAGAGTTGAATGAGATCGGCCACGTTGTGCTGCACTTGCCAGTTGTAGGTCCAGGCATTATTTTCGTCATAATAGTCTCGCGCGCCCAATCCACCCGAAAAAACATAGTCAAAAGGCTCTATGAAGTTACCGTCAGCATCTTTGGGATGGAAGAAGAGGGTCTGCGGATGAAACAAATGGCGATAGTTGAAGGAGCGACGATTGAAATACTCCTCATCGGAGTGTTGTCCGGCAGCACGGAAGAGGCGAGCAATGGCCCAGTCATCATAACACGCGGCCAAAGTGACGGCTACAGCCTGGCGTTTTTCGCCCGTTACCTCGCGACAAGTCTCTTTCTCGTCGGCACACAGAGCCGGAAACCAGCCATGTTCACGATAAAAATCGTCGAGCACAGTCTTGTCACCACGATACCAGGGTATCATGGACTCGGTGAGAACCGTTTTCTTCATGGCTTGGGCCGCACGGGCTACGTCGAAGGGAATGCCTTTGGCAAGGGCATCGCTCATCATGACGGCGGCATGGTTGCCATTCATGCAATGGGCATCACCAAAGACGCAGGGGAAGGTGGGCACCCAACCGGAGGCTTCAAACATGCGCAGATAAGAAACAATCTTTTCTGACTCGGCTTTCGGATGGAGCAGGCAATGCAAAGGATGAAGTGCAAGATAAGTATCCCATATCCAGTCATCGGTCCAAAAGGGCGTACCTTCGTCTGAATGGACGCGGCCATCGAAGCCATTGAAGTAACGACCATCTTCGGAAATACAGATCATGCGTTCATGAGCGCGATAAAGGGCTGTGTAGAACACGGTGAGTTGGTCTTCAGTGGCTCCTTTCACCTGAATCTTGCCCAATACCTCATTCCACGCATTGCGCGCCTGTTTGAGGAGCAGCCGAAGGTCGAACCCACTGACTTCGCGCTCCAGATTGCGACGCGCCTGAACCTCGTCGATGTAGGAGATGCCATAACGCACGATTACCTGTCCCTGACCATCACCAAAAGAGGCCACAAGGCGATTGTGCCCGTCTATTTCGTCGGAAGTAATACGTTCCGGAACTTCAGAAAACTCTAAGTAAAAGTAATGGCGAATGCCATGGTAGTCTTCATAGCCCTTCATCACGCGTCCATCGGTAGTCAACTCGCCACGACCGGCTGTGCGCAGAGCAATGAAGCGATGGCCGGCTTGCTCAAAAGTGAAACGACAGAGGGCAGAACTACGTGAGGGCACAAACTGACAGGCAATACCGTACTCATCGAACACTACGGAATAGGATTCAGGGCGTGTTACTTCCTGATCATAGGTAAAAGAGCGCAGGGAAGCCAGGCCCGAGACAGGACCACAATATGGCTGGAGCAAGAGTACGTGTCCCTGGCGGTGAGAAGGCACATTGAGAGGCAAGCCCTCCGTTCTGTCGTTGATAAACTCCTGATGACCCGGATTCATACGTAGCATACCGTTGGGCAGGTGCGAAGTGGGGAAAGTTGGAACCAACAAAAGGCTGATATTTCCTATCCGATTGTTCACATAATCGACGCACTCCTTGGCACGAACACTCACACAAACCGTGCAACAGAGGTACAAGCACAGCAAAAAATGAAGGGAAAGTCTTTTCATCAATATATTATAATAGGATAATCATCTAACAGCGCTGGGGCAGACGCAACTCCAGCCGAATGCAATATTACGCAATTTTTCCGAGACCATGAAACCAAATCTACAAAAGCTGTAGAAAAGTCTGTATAGTTCGGCATGAAAAAATACAAATCCTTCGGCTTTTCATTTTGTCCTGCACTCACTTTGCACTACCTTTAAATAAGATAGGCGGCAGTTCGGCATGAAAAATGCAAATCCTTCGGCTTTTCATTTTGTCCTGCACTCACTTTGCACTATCTTTGTAGACAAAGAAAAAATATTTCCCAGTGAAGAATAAATGTTAACTCCATAAAACCTATTATCAAATGAACCATCGAACCCTCTTCGTGAGTCTGGCATTGGCCCTGACCACCGCCGTAACGGCACAAATCAAGCAAAAACTCATCCTGCCCCAACCCGGAACCACACCGAGCAAAGCCCAGCAGGCACAAATCGACCGCAAATACGGTATGTTTATCCACTTTGGCATTAATACTTTCCACGATATGGAATGGACCGACGGCACGAAGCCTGCCAACAGCTACCAACCCACACAAATTGACGCTGAGCAATGGATTACTGCCGCTAAAGAAGCCGGTATGCGCTACGTGATATTGGTCAGTAAGCACCACGACGGCTTCTGCCTGTGGGACAGCAAGCTCACCACCTACGATGTAGCCTCTTCGGGCAATCCGACCAACGTGATTGAAGCCGTGGCCAAAGCCTGCAAGAAGCACGGCATCGGTCTCGGACTCTATTACTCCCTCTGGGATCGCAACCGGAATGCCGATACCGGCAATGCAGCCCTCGACGAGGAGTACAATAAATACATGATCGAACAACTCAAGGAGTTAATCGGCATCACCAAAAAGTACACGCACGTGGTAGAGTTCTGGTTTGACGGCGGCTGGGTAAAACCCAACTATCGCTGGCCCGTCATGGACATCTACCAAACCATCAAACGCCTGGAACCCCTCTGCCAAGTAGGAATCAATTGGAGCATTGGCGCTGCAGACAATCCCGACAAACCGTCAATCACTCCACAGAAGCAAAAAGTGGGTCTGCCCATCCGTTACTTCCCCAGTGACTTCAGACTGGGCGATCCCTATCTGCCGGAAGAAAATGACCCGAAGGTATTCAGCCATGATGGCAAGCAATATTACATGCCTTGGGAGTCGACAGTGTGTCTGAGTCAGCGGTGGTTCTATAATACCAAGGACAATACCTATAAATCGCTCGACGATCTGGAAAATCTCTACAAAAGAGCAACTAAAAACAACAATATTCTCATCTTGAACTGTCCGCCGAACCGCGAAGGACGCCTCCGTCAGGCCGATATCGACTTGTTGAAGCAACTCCGCAGTCGCGTTCAGCCATAAAACCTGAAAATAACAAGACTCATGGACTTGCAGAACCTTACAATAGTCTACCGAAAAGCCTTCGGCGACGAAGCACCGCTACCCATTGCCTTCGGATATAGCCTGAAGCCCGAAGCGGAAGTGGTGCATCAACCGCGATGTATGATTGGCGCCATCAGTAAGGTGCGTCATGGACAACCTCTGACCTTGTCGGCTGACAATGTGACCTGCGGCGGCGGAGGACTTTACACCGCCTTCAAGCCCATGCCCGAACGGGTGCCGATATTCGTATCAGAAACCGAGCACTATAAGCAGAAACCCGAGATGGTAAAGTCGTTCATCGCCGATATGGACATCCAACCGGCGGAGAAACCCTATCTGAACTTCGTGAGACTTGATCATCTCAAAAGTTTGGACGAAGTGGAAGGAATCATCTGTTTTGCCACACCAGACCGCCTCTCGGGACTTTGTGCCTGGGCCTTTTACGACAACAACGACCCACTGGCCGTCAGCACGCCATTTGGTTCTGGCTGTTCGAGCATCATTACCCAGGCTGTCAGAGAGAACCGCCGCCACGGTCGTAGCTGTTTTATCGGTCTGTTAGATCCCTCTGCCCGCCTGTTGGTGCCTGCCGACGAACTGACATTTGTCATACCCACCTGTAGACTCGTTGAAATGATGCAGACCATTGAACACTCCGCCCTGTTTCAAAAAGCCTACACCCTGGTAAGGAAAAGAATTAACGGACAAATTCCTGCCCGTGAAGCCTAAGACTTCGCCTATTCACCAATGAAAATCAAATTCATAACCGGATAGAAAGTTTCATAACAAACCGGGGTTAAATCACTGACAGGAGACTGCACCCACCTGTGCAATCTCCTGTCAGTAAATCGGCAATAAGGTTCCTCTCGAGAGAAAACCTTTTCGCTATGAAATAGAACGGCGCACTACTTGCGCCAAACCATTTTGTTGACTACGCCGGCGTAACTTTGGATGAGTTTTACCACCTTCGTAGAAACATTCTCGTCTACATAATTCGGAACAGGCAGTCCGTTATCGCCGTTAGCCACCATCCGCACGGCGGTATCTACGGCCTGAAGAAGCGAAGCCTCGTCAATGCCGGCCAAAATGAAACAGCCCTTGTCGAGAGCCTCCGGACGCTCCGTGCTGGTGCGTATGCACACGGCCGGAAAGGCATGTCCCACGCTGGTGAAGAAACTGCTCTCTTCGGGAAGCGTACCACTGTCACTCACCACGGCATAGGCGTTCATCTGAAGACAATTATAGTCGTGAAAACCCAATGGCTCGTGACGGATAACCCTCGCATCAAGCTGAAAACCGCTTGCCTCAAGGCGTTTACGACTACGCGGATGACAACTATAGAGGATGGGCATATCGTACTTCTCTGCCATGGCGTTGATAGCCCTGAACAGACTCAGGAAGTTCTTCTCCGTATCGATGTTCTCTTCGCGATGGGCCGACAAGAGGATGTAACGGCCCGGGATAAGTTTCAAAGTGCTGCCGGAGTGTGCTAACTGTTCGTTGATCTTCTCAAATACATGACTGGACTCTATATCCGCCAGATTTTCATGAAGCACCTCGGCCATGGGAGAACCCGTGACGTAGGTACGTTCCTTGGCCACACCCGAAGCATGGAGATAACGACGCGCATGCTCGGAATAACACATGTTGACATCGCTGATAATATCTACGATACGGCGGTTGGTTTCTTCGGGCAAGCACTCATCAAAACAACGATTACCTGCTTCCATGTGGAAGATAGGGATATGCAGACGCTTAGCACCGATAACGGAGAGGCAGCTATTGGTATCGCCTAACACGAGAACGGCATCGGGACGGGTGCGCACCATGAGTTTGTAGCTCTTGTCGATGATGTTACCCATCGTAGAGCCCAAATCATCGCCGACAGCATCCAAATAGACCTCGGGGTCACGCAGCTTGAGGTCGCGAAAGAACACTCCGTTGAGATTATAATCGTAATTTTGGCCGGTGTGGGCCAATAACGTGTCGAAGTAAATGCGACACTTGTTGATAACAGCTGCCAAGCGGATGATTTCAGGACGCGTTCCTACAATGATCAGGAGTTTTAGACGTCCGTCTTCTTGAAAAGCGGCAGTAGAAGGAATTGACTGAGAGATTGACATATCTTTATTCTTTTATGACCGGATCAAAATAGGTGTCGGCACGGTTCGGATTGAACACTTCATTGCAGTACATCACCGTTACCAGGTCTTCTGTTTGACTAAGGTTGATAATATTGTGGGTGTAGCCGGGCAGCATGTGGACGGCTTGAATCTTTTCGCCACTTACTTCATATTCCCTTATCTCGTCGGTGCCTTCCTTTCTCATTTGGATAAGGCCATGACCGGATACTACAATGAAGGTTTCCCATTTGGAGTGATGCCAATGCTCTCCCTTGGTAATTCCCGGCTTGGAGATATTGATACTCACTTGTCCGCAGTCGAGGGTGTGGAAGAGCTCTGTGAAGGAGCCTCTGTTGTCCACATTCATCTTGAGGTTATAGATGGCTTTTTCCTTTGGAAGGTAAGAAAGATAAGTGGTCATGAGTTTATAGCGCAGGCTACCTTGCGGAAGTTCCACCATATTGATGCCGTCTTTGTTTGATGCTGCATCTGCACATTCGTTGATGATGTCAACAATCTCGCCGAGGGTTGTCTTATGCGTAACAGGTACATAGTAGTAACGTCCATTTGCGGTAGGTACTGTTTCCACTCCTTCAAACTCACAGCGGTGTTCATGGCCTTTCAATGCTTCAATCATTTCCTCCACCAAATCATCTATATAGAGCAGTTCCATCTCCACACTGCGGTCGTTGACCTGTATGGGCAGGTCGTTGGCGATGTTGTAGCAGAAGGTGGCTATGGCAGAATTATAATTTGGCCTGCACCATTTGCCGAAGAGGTTCGGAAAGCGATAGACCAATACCTTGGCTCCCGTCTCCTTGCCGTACTCGAACATCAGTTCCTCGCCCGCCTTCTTGCTCTTGCCGTATTCACTGGTGCCAAATCGGCCTGCAAGGGTGGCTTGGATGGAAGAACTTATCATCACGGGGCAGTTGTTCTTGTACTTCTTCAATGTGTTGAGCAATGTGGTGGCAAATCCGAAGTTGCCCTCCATGAACTCCTTCGGGTCTTGCGGACGATTTACTCCGGCAAGATTGAAGACGAAATCACAATCACGACACCACTCGTCGAGTTGTTCGGGAGTGGAATCGAGGTCGTACTCATAGACGGCATCAATCTGCACGTCACCATACCAACGTGCCTTGCCTTCCTTTATATTATTGAGTTGGGAGCAGAGGTTCTTGCCTACAAAGCCCTTGGCGCCGGTCACTAATATTTTCATCTATTTATTAAGTCTAAATGTCTAAGAGTTCAAAAGTCTAAGAGTCTAAGAGGTTTTCTTTGAGATGGTATCTGACAGTTTAACTATTCCGGAAGTAATCTTACGCAGTTGTGTTTGGAGTTGTTCACGCTCATCTTTTGTACAAAATCCTAAATCTTCACACAGATAAAGCATAGAACGAACTTCGCCACAACTTCCTCTTGAAATATTAAGAAAGTTCATGTATTTTGCATCAGAGCCAGATTCAAATCCTTCTGCAATATTGTTTATGATACTCACAGCAGATCGCTGAATTTGATCTTTAAATCCAAAATCTCTACATGTCTCCATCATCTTGTAGATTGAGCGAATGAGAACCCTCGACTCTTGCCAAATGAATAAGTTTTCAAAACTTCTTTCCATCTCCTCATCTTTTAGTCTCTTTGACTCTTTGACTTTTTGTCTCTTTGACTTAAGAAGTCTCTTAACTACTCACTTCTGATTTCCTTCGCCCGTGCCCGTTCCAGAAGGCCGAGGTCCTCACGCACAAAACGGAGTTTGAGCAACAGTTCCTTCATACCTTCTACGTCAAGCCGACGGGTGTTATGACTATGGTAGTCTTCTACCTTCGACACTTTTTCATCCCCTTCCACAAAGAATTTATCGTAGTTCAGGTCGCGTGTATCGCAAGGAATGCGATAGTAATTGCCCATATCGATAGCCTTGGCCATCTCCTCGCGGGTAACAAGTGTTTCGTAGAGTTTTTCACCGTGGCGCGTTCCAATAACTTTCACTTCTGTATCGGCATATTTTGGATCTACTTGACCATAGAGTTCCTTCAGGGCTTGAGCCAGCACATCCAGTGTAGCGGCCGGAGCCTTCTGAACAAACAAATCGCCGTTTTCACCATGTTCCCAGGCATAGATCACCAAATCCACAGCATCGTCGAGCGTCATCATGAAGCGGGTCATGTTCGGGTCGGTGATGGTGATAGGCTTCCCTTCCTGCATTTGCTCTACCCAAAGAGGTATGACCGAACCGCGACTGGCCATCACATTGCCATATCGGGTGCAACAAATAGTGGTCTGTGCATCTTGACCCAATGCACGTCCCTTAGCGATAGCCACCTTTTCCATCATGGCCTTACTGATACCCATCGCATTAATGGGATAAGCGGCTTTATCGGTCGAGAGAACCACAATTCGTTTCACACCATGCGCTATGGCCGACTCCAACACATTGTTGGTACCTTCAACATTGGTCCGCACTGCTTCCATCGGAAAGAATTCACACGAAGGGACCTGTTTCAGTGCTGCCGCCGAGAAGATATAGTCAACACCCGGCATCACCATATCAACTGACTGACGGTTACGCACGTCGCCAATATAGAATTTCACCTTCGGATTTTGCAATGCATGGCGCATATCATCCTGTTTCTTCTCATCGCGACTGAAAATTCGGATCTCCTTAATATCTGAATTAAGGAAACGACGCAATACTGCGTTTCCAAACGAGCCTGTTCCGCCCGTAATCAATAATGTTTTATCCTTAAATATAGACATAAAATATGGGGTTATCCCGCTGACCTAAAGAATCAGCAGCCCAAAATTAAAAAATAGTTTTAACATTCTTCCGATTTTCCTGTAATAAAATCAGGAAAGCCCTCATAAACTCAGAAAGAGGTACAGGCAAAAGCCCATACCTCTTTCTGTTCTAATAACCAAGATGAACGTTTCAATCAAACGTCATTCATATACTATTTGGGAATAGGAACAACTTAAATCCTTGACTAAGTACTAACATAGGGATGCTCGTAAATCAGTCAAAAACAACCTAACGATCTAATTGTCAGTGTT
>CALZOH010000027.1 GCA_945827465.1 uncultured Prevotellaceae bacterium | reverse complement strand
TCTGCCCTAATGCGCCAACATTCTTTAACATCTGCAGTTCGTTTGATGGTTTTGTGTGACCCGTGTTGGGGGTGAACGGAATGATTTGACGAGAATGTGTTAATATTTTCGGCATATTCATTAACATTTAGAGATTTCCCGGGGGTTCTTGTTGGGTTCATCGGGATTTATTCGAGGGTATTGTGAGGGCAAATACAGCATTGTCGTTCCGCCATCGAGCATTTACATCGAAAGGGATTTGAACGAAAAGGGGAACGAAGAATTTGTACACACAACTGAAATGTAGTACTTTTGCAGTTGCAAAACTATTTTTTTGAATCAAAAGCACCCGGAAACGAACACTTCGTATTCCTTGACTACATGAATATATGGCTGAAGAAAATTCCTTATTAGATAAACTTGACGGACTGAAGTCCCGTTTTGAAGAAATCAGCACGCTGATTACCGACCCGAACGTCATTGCTGACCAAGGACGATATGTGAAACTCTCGAAGGAGTACAAAGACTTGGAGAACTTGATGCAGGCACGCGACGAATACAGTCGCTTGCTGACCAATCTGAACGAAAGTAAGCAGATTTTGCTCAACGAAGACGATGCGGAGTTGAAGGAAATGGCTCGTGAAGAGGTCGCCGCCTGTGAGGCGAGAAAGCCCGAACTGGAGGAAGAGATCAAAATCATGCTGATTCCCAAAGATCCGGAAGATAGCAAGAATGCCATGCTTGAAATACGCGGCGGCACGGGCGGCGACGAGGCTGCACTGTTTGCCGGCGACCTTTTCAGGATGTACAGCAAGTATGCAGAGCAGAAAGGCTGGAGTTTAGAGATCTCAAGCGCCAGTGAAGGCAGTGTAGGCGGCTTTAAAGAGGTTATCTGCTCGGTGTCGGGTGTTGACGTTTATGGTACGTTAAAGTATGAAAGCGGCGTACATCGCGTGCAACGCGTACCGGTAACAGAAACACAAGGACGCGTACACACTTCGGCAGCCACGGTTGCCGTACTGCCCGAGGCTGATCAGTTTGAAGTTCAGATTAACGAGGGAGAAATCAAGTGGGACACATTCCGTTCGAGCGGTGCCGGCGGTCAGAATGTCAACAAGGTGGAGTCGGGCGTACGCTTGCGTTACAACTGGAAGAACCCTAACACAGGCGAAGTGGAAGAAATTCTGATAGAATGCACCGAGACACGCGACCAACCGAAGAATAAAGAGCGTGCCCTATCGCGCCTGCGCACGTTCATCTATGATAAAGAGCGCCAAAAATATGTTGACGACATTGCCAACAGACGAAAAACCTTGGTGAGCACGGGTGACCGCAGTGCCAAGATCCGTACATACAACTATCCACAAGGTCGTGTGACCGACCACCGCATCGGATACACGATGTATAACCTGCCGGCCTTTATGGATGGAGATATTCAAGATTGTATCGATCACCTCATCGTGGCTGAAAACGCCGAAAGAATGAAAGAAGCCGAACTATAACTTTTTACGACTATACCCTATGACCAAGCAACAACTTATTGACAACATCTATAAAACAGAGTCTTTTCTGTGTGTGGGCCTCGACAGCGACCGCAAGAAGCTGCCGCGTCACTTGTTGGGCTGTGACGACCCGATCTTTGAATTCAATAAAGCCATTATCGACGCCACCGCTCCCTACTGCGTGGCCTACAAACCGAATGTGGCCTTTTATGAATGTGAAGGACTTCAAGGCTGGACCGCATTGGAAAAGACCGTAGCTTATCTGAAACGTCACTATCCCGACCATCTGATCATCGCCGACGCCAAACGTGGCGATATCGGCAACACTTCGGCCATGTATGCCCGTTGCTTTTTTGAGCAGTTAGACGTCGATGCACTGACCATTGCTCCCTATATGGGCGAAGACAGCGTAACACCCTTCCTCGGATACCGTGGAAAGTGGGTCATCCTTTTGGCACTGACCAGCAACAAAGGTTCGCACGACTTCCAAATGACCGAAAGCAAAGACGGCGAGTGCCTGTTTGAGACTGTCATCCGAAAAAGTCAGGTTTGGGCCAACGACGAGAACATGATGTATGTAGTAGGTGCTACCCAAGGTGAACTCTTTGCCGACATTCGCCGTGTAGCCCCCAACCACTTCCTGCTGGTTCCGGGCGTAGGCGCACAAGGCGGTTCGCTTGAAGAGGTGTGTCGCTACGGAATGACCAAAGACTGCGGTCTGTTGGTAAACAGTTCGAGAGGCATTATCTTTGCCGACAACACGGAACGCTTTGCCGAAGTGGCCGGTGAGAAAGCCAAGGAACTGCAGCAACAGATGAAGCAACTGTTGAAATAAACCGACTTTTCAGTCAACTCCCATCGAATGATCATCAACGACCCCGTATTCGGATTCATCGAAGTGGAGGACGGCCTACTCACCACCTTGGTGAAGCACCCCTTCCTGATTCGACTGACGCGGCTGAAACAGCTGGGCGCCACGCATTATGTATATCCAGGGGCGATGCACACGCGTTTTCAGCATTCGATAGGGGCACTGCACTTGGCGAACGCCGCCATTGAGTCGCTCGAGAACAAAGGAGTCTGTATCTTAGAGAAAGAACGCGAAGGAACGTTGGCAGCGATGTTGTTGCACGACATTGGCCACGGTCCATTCTCTCATGCATTGGAACATTCGTTCGTCACCGGCATCAGTCACGAAGAAATCAGCTTGTTGATGATGGAACAACTCAACCGTGAACTCAACGGAGCGTTAGACACGGCTATCAGCATCTTCAAGGACACCTATCCCCGACACTTCCTACACGAACTGATCTGCAGCCAACTCGACATGGACAGGCTGGACTACCTGTGTAGAGACAGTTTTTTTGCCGGTATCCGTGAAGGAACCATCGGAGTAGCGCGTATTATCAAGATGCTTGACGTGAAAGACGACCGACTCGTGGTTGAACGGAAGGGCATCTACACCATCGAGAACTACTTAATGGCCCGTCGGCTGATGTATTGGCAAGTGTACCTTCACAAAACCGTCATGGCGGCTCAGGAACTGCTCGTACTGGCCATGCAAAGAGCTCGCGAACTCCTTCAATCGGGGCAAGACGTGGGAGGGAGCAACCATCTGCGCTACTTCTTGAGTCGAGAAATCGGAAGAGAAGAAGCAAACGCCAAAGCCGAATGGCTCTCGCATTTTGCAGAACTGGACGACAACGATGTGGAACAGGCCCTGAAAGAATGGAGTCACCATCCCGACAAGACGCTCTCGCTCCTGGCATCTGATTACATTCATCGGCATCTTTTCAAGGCAGAAGAGCTTCCCGAGCCCATTGCTCAGGAAGATTTGGAGGAAAAGCGACGAGAAATGGCTGAAATCTTGAGCGTCAGCCATGAAGAAGCAGCATACTTTGTCAGATACTGCGAATCGGGACAAATGCTTTATTCTTCAGAAGACGAGCACATCAGCATTCACTTCAAGGACGGAAGCATTCACGACATTTCGGAGTTTTCAGAACTATTGAAATCGAACTTGACCAACAAAAAGAGTCGACGCTATTATCTGTTTTCTCGTCGGAATGAAGGACAAAATCCGGCACCAAAATGAAAATGTTTGCTCCTGTTAAGGAGTATATCTATAATTTTTACGATATTTGCATACTAAAGCAATTCACATCAAAATGGTATTTACAGCCAAACAGATTGCAGATTACCTCCATGGCACTGTGGAAGGCAACGAAAATGCAACCGTACACACTTTTTCCAAGATAGAAGAGGCTCAAGAAGGGGCTCTTACCTTCTTGGCCAATCTTGCTTACGAGCAATACGTCTATCATACCCAAGCCAGCATCGTGTTGGTGAACGAAGATTTCCAACCGCAGCAAGCCGTCAAGGCAACGCTCATACGCGTCAAGAACGCGTATGAAAGCATCGCCTGCTTGCTCACCCTCTACGAGCAAAGCAAGCCGAAGAAGAGCGGAGTCAGTTCACTGGCATCGATTGCCGCATCGGCTCAGATCGGGAAGGATTGTTACATCGAACCATTCGTGTACATAGGCGAGAACGTCGTCATCGGCGACCATACGCAAATCATGGCACACACTTGCATCGGCGACAACGTCGAAATCGGCAGCAACACTCTGCTTTACCCTAACGTGACGATTTATCACGACTGCAAGATTGGTTCCAACGTGATACTGCACGCCGGTTCCGTGATAGGAGCTGACGGCTTTGGTTTTGCTCCCACGGCCAACGGCTATGAGAAAATTCCACAAATCGGCATCGTAACCATTGAAGACGATGTTGAAATTGGTGCCAATACCTGTGTCGACCGCTCCACGATGGGCAGTACCATTGTCAAGAAAGGTGTAAAGCTGGATAATTTGGTACAGATTGCCCACAACGTCATAGTGGGCGAAAACACCGTCATGAGCGCTCAGGTAGGTGTGGCAGGCTCAACAAAAATCGGTCAGTGGTGTATGTTTGGCGGGCAAGTGGGCATAGCCGGTCACTCCGTCATCGGCGACCACACCAATACAGGCGCACAAGCCGGTATTGCAGGCAGCATTCCTAAGGGCAACGTCACCATCATCGGTTCGCCGGCCATCGACGCACGCCGTTTTGCACGTTGCAATGCCGTCTTCCGCAATTTGCCACGGATGTCACAAGACGTGGAGCAACTCAAAAGTGAGATTACAGAACTCAAAAATATACTCAACTCAATCAAAAAATAAATCCCTATGTTGAAACAAAAAACCCTACAAGGCAGTTTCTCCCTCTACGGTAAAGGACTCCATACCGGATTACATATCACTGCAACTTTCAACCCTGCGCCAGAAAACTTCGGCTACAAGATTCAGCGCATCGACCTCGAAGGACAACCCATCATCGAGGCGATTGCTGAGAACGTAGTAGACATGACTCGCAGCACAGTGATCGGAAAAGGTGACGCACGTTGTTCCACTGTTGAACATGCCTTGGCAGCCCTATACGGTATGGAAATCGACAATTGCCTTATCCAGGTAAACGGTCCGGAAATGCCGATTCTGGAAGGTAGTGCCGAAACATACATCAACCACATCAAGAGTGTGGGCATTGTAGAGCAGAATGCCAACAAGGACGTTTATATTATCCGCAAGAAAATAGAAGTTCACGACGAGGCCACCGGAGCATCCATCGTCATTCTACCAGACGACAGCTTCAGTATCACGACCATGATTTCCTATCAGTCGAAATGGTTCTCCAGCCAATTTGCTACGTTGGACAACATCAATAAATTCGACAAGGAGATTGCCGGCGCACGTACTTTTGTGTTCGTTCGCGACGTGGAACCGTTGATGCAAGCAGGATACATCAAAGGCGGCGACTTGGACAACGCCATCGTGATTTATGAAGATGAAATACCTCAGGAACGCCTCGACAAGCTGGCCGATCATCTGGGCGTAGCTCATGTTGATGCCAAGAACTTAGGATTCCTGAACACCAAGCCACTGGTTTGGGAGAATGAACCGGCCCGCCACAAGTTGTTAGACATTGTGGGTGACATGGCCCTTATCGGACGTCCTATTCGTGGCCGCATCATTGCCACTAAACCCGGACACTCCATTAATAATAAATTTGCCCGCCAAATGCGTCGCGAAATCCGTGCGCACGAAATTCAAGCTCCCATATACGATTGCAACAACACTCCGCTAATGGACGTAAACCGTATTCGCGAATTGTTGCCTCATCGTTATCCCATGCAGTTGGTAGACAAAGTGGTTGAAATCGGTTCCAACTTCATCGTTGCCATTAAGAACGTAACAAGTAATGAACCTTTCTTCCAAGGACACTTCCCACAAGAGCCCGTGATGCCCGGTGTGTTACAGATTGAAGCCATGGCACAAGCAGGCGGTTTGCTGGTGCTGAACTCGGTAGAAGAACCAGAGCGTTGGAGTACCTACTTTATGAAGATAGACGGCGTAAAATTCCGTCAGAAGGTTGTACCGGGCGATACACTGATTTTCCGAGTAGAACTTTTAGCCCCCATTCGTCATGGCGTATCGTCGATGAAGGGTTTTGTATTCGTAGGCGACAAGGTAGTGAGTGAAGCGACCTTCACTGCACAAATTGTAAAGAACAAATAGAGAACAAACTATAAAGAGTCATTCCCTGAAATACCCTATTCCATGAGTAAAATCAGCCCATTGGCATACATTGATCCGGGAGCCGTCATCGGAGAGAACTGTGAAATTGGTCCTTTCTGTTTTATCGACAAGAATGTAGTAATTGGCGATAATAATGTTCTAATGAACAGCGTGACGGTGCTCTACGGTGCACGCATTGGCAACCACAATACCCTGTTTCCGGGGGCAGTTATCAGCGCTATTCCACAGGACTTGAAATTCAGAGGTGAAGAAAGTACCGCCGAAATCGGTGACCACAATACCATTCGCGAAAATGTGACCATCAATCGAGGCACTGCAGCAAAAGGCAAGACAGTAGTGGGTAACATGAACCTGCTGATGGAAGGCGTACACATCGCTCACGACGCCATTATCGGCAACCGTTGCATCATTGGCAACACTACCAAGATTGCCGGTGAGGTCACGGTAGATGATAACGCCGTCATTAGTGCTTGTGTTTTGATTCATCAATTCTGCCACGTAGGCGGCTATATTATGTTGGGTGGAGGAACTCGCACAGGTCAAGACATTCCGCCCTACGTAACCGTAGCACGTGAACCGGCACAATACTGTGGTCTTAACTTAGTGGGACTGCGCCGTCACGGATTCACAGCTGAACAAATCGAAGTAATCCACGAAGCATATCGCATCATCTACGACCGCAGCATCTCATTAGAGGAACGTATAGCCAAAGTACGCAGTCAATTCCCCAACAGTCCGGAAGTAGACTATATCACTCGCTTTGTTGAGTCATCCAAACGAGGCATTATTTAAAAAGATTCGACCATCATGTTGTTCAAACTGATATTCATTTGCGAAGAAGAAGACGATTTCCTGCGCGAAATCACCATTGACGCAGACGCATCGTTTTTAGACTTAAATCGTGCCATCCTTAACGCATGCCAATATCCGGACGACCAGATCACCAGTTTCTATACATGTAATGATGATTGGGAACCCAAAGAGCAAATTACTCGCGAAGATATGGGTGTAGGTTCAGCCGATCAAGACATCTACATCATGGAGCAGACGACCTTGCGAGACTTTATCCGTGAGGAAGACCAGAAGTTGACGTACGTGTTTGACCCCTTTAACGACCGTATGTTCTATATCAAAGTGGCCGAAGTAATTACCGGCAAGAACTTGGCAGAGCCTATTTGCAGCCGTTCAACGGGAACAGCCCCCCAACAGATTCAAGACATGAACGAGAATCTGGGTAGTACGGATAAGTTCGGCTTTGGCGATGACTTCACCGACGACGATGTAGACAACTTCTATGGCAGCGACAACTTTGATCAGGAAGACTTCGACCCAGAGGGCTTTGAGATAGAAGAACATTAATATGACTACCGGTGACGAACGAATGAAAACCTTGTTCGTACTACTGGGTTCAACCGGCATTGGAAAGACCGATTTGTGTCTTTCCATTGCCGATTTGCTTTGTTGTCCGATTGTCAATGCCGACTCGCGACAAATCTACCGAGAACTACCCATCGGAACGGCTGCGCCTACCTTAGAACAACAAGAACATACACGACATTATTTTGTAGGCACTCACTCGCTGACTCAAAACTACAGCGCAGCACAATACGGAGAAGATGCGCGACAACTACTTTCGCATCTCTTTCGTCAATATGACCATTTATTGCTGTCAGGTGGCAGCATGCTGTACATCGACACCTTGTGTCACGGCATAGACTCACTGCCCACCGTGGACGAAACGACCCGACAACTGATGAAGATGAGGTTAGAATCAGAGGGACTGCCAAAATTGGTGGAAGAATTGAAGCAATTAGATCCCGTTTGGGCCGAACGCGTCGACATACACAATCCACGACGCGTGATTCACGCCCTGGAAATTTGCCACATCACCGGACAACCTTACTCATCACTCATCGGACAGCAAAAAGAGAAACTGCCATACCGCATCATCAAGATTGGATTGACACGACCACGCGAAGAGCTCTACGAGCGCATCAACCAACGCGTAGAACTGATGATGGAACAAGGATTGGAAGACGAAGCCCGACGCGCCCTACCCTTCCGTCAACAAAATGCACTCAACACCGTAGGCTACAAAGAACTCTTTACATACTTTGACGGACAATGCACCTTAGAAGAAGCCATTGAGAAAATCAAGAGCAATACTCGTGCCTATGCACGCAAACAAAACACCTGGTTCAACCACGACGGAGGCATCGTATGGTTCAACGCAGAAAAGAAAAAAGAAATCCTTGCCTTTGTGTCAGACATGATAAAGGCATAAGGCTGCAATTATTTCCTGACTTCCCAAATATTTTCTGACCATAGCGTACGGTAAAGGAAAAAATAATCGTACATTTGTTGAGCAATACATCAAAGTAAATCCGTAACACACAATATTTATAACACTATGATTAATCGTTTTATCTTAAACGAAGTATCGTACTTCGGACCGGGCTCACGCAAGGAGCTTCCGGGTGTACTTCAACGCCTCCAGTTAAAGAAAGCATTAGTATGCAGCGACAAAGGACTCATTAAAGTGGGCACCACCAAGATGGTAACCGACATTCTTGACGAAGCCGGCATCCCTTATGAGATTTACAGCGAAATCAAACCCAACCCCACTGTCACCAATGTAAAACAAGGTGTAGAAGCTTTCAAGGCATCGGGTGCTGACTGCATCATTGCTATTGGCGGAGGTTCATCCATGGACACTGCTAAGGGCATTGGCATCGTAAGCAACAACCCGGAGTTTTCCGACATTGTATCATTGGAAGGATGCGCTCCCACCAAGCACAAGAGCGTACCCATCATTGCCTTGCCTACTACCGCCGGTACGGGTGCAGAAGTTACCATCAACTACGTTATCATTGATGAAGAAAAGCAGAAGAAAATGGTCTGCGTTGACCCGAACGACATTCCGGCCGTTGCCATCATTGATGCTGAATTGATGTATTCACTGCCCAAGAGCCTTACCGCAGCTACCGGTATGGACGCTCTGACACATGCAATTGAAGGCTACATCACCAAAGGAGCATGGGCACTGAGTGACATGTTTGAGATTGAAGCCATCCGCATGATCAACGAGAATCTGGTAACAGCCGTTGAAGAGCCTCGCAACCCGAAAGGCCGTGAAGGTATGGCACTGGCACAGTATGTGGCAGCACAAGCCTTCTCGAATGTTGGTTTAGGATTGGTTCATGGCATGGCTCATCCGATGGGAGCCCTCTTCGACATTCCTCACGGAGTAGCTAACGCCTTACTTTTGCCAACGATTATGGAGTTCAATATGCCCAAGTGTATTGAAAAGTTCGGTGTAATAGCTCGCACAATGGGCGTTGACACCACCGGCATGACTCCCGAGGAGGCTGCACAAGCAGCTTGCGATGCCGTTCGCGCATTGGCTATCAAGGTAGGCATTCCGCAGCATCTCACTGATCTGGGCATTCAAGAAAGCGACATCCCTGCGCTCTCAGCTCAAGCCATCACCGACGTCTGCACTCCGGGCAACCCGCGTGATGTCACCGAAGCTGATATTCAGGAACTCTACAAGAAAGTTCTTTAATCGAAGGATTACTGCCTCATAACGGCAGCCTATCATACAGTGTCCGCAACACGGCTAAAACAGCATGTTGCGGACACTTGTTTTCATCACTGCAAAAGGGCCTTCAACCGGACTTATCGGGCTGCCTTTATCAAGCGGTTAATCAGCAAGCAGGCAGGTTCCACCACCTTGCCGTGATCGAATCCTTCGAGTTCGTACAAAGGTATTTCGGGATTTTCAAATCCCTCGAGCACAGCTTTGAGATAAAGATTCTCTTCATAACGCGCCATCTGTTCTAAATTGCGGTCGCCCGTTATCAGCACCAACTTCGTAGACAACTTACGCACTTGATTGAGCGGAGCAGCGGCATCAACCAGAGGTAAACGAGTGGAGATTTTGCGCTCCTTCCGAATCGTATAATGCGTGGCACACTGCCCACTCACCGGGAAATAACCTCTCACGGAATCAGCATCCAGACCAAACTGTGCCAAATAATGCTTATCAAGACAAAGCATTAACGTCAGATAACCTCCGGCAGAATGACCGGCCACATAAATCTGACTGCTATCACCACCCAACGATGCAATATGACTCTGTACCCAAGCCACCGCCTCGGCTGCATCGGTCAGATAATCGGGAAAATGACCTTGTGGAAACAGCCGATAATTCACGGCAGCCACCGCAAAGCCTTGTTCCTGCAACCCATGCGGTACCTGTTTACTTCCTCCCTCAAGAGCACCGCCATGAAACCACACCAACGTCTTGAAAGGCGTCTTACTGTCGGTAGGGAGATACAAATCCAGTTTGCAACGTTGCTGACGATAGACCGACGTATCCTTTTCGCTGATATAGCTCACATCACGTTGCCAGCGATAACCCTCAGCCCGTAAAGAACTAAAGGGAATACACAGAAGCAATAATAGGGAAAGGCTAACGTAAAGATATTTCATTGCTACATGAATTGAAAGAACGAATAACTCCGTCGAAGGAACAATCCTG
Organism: uncultured Prevotellaceae bacterium; assembly: GCA_945827465.1. GTDB lineage: Bacteria > Bacteroidota > Bacteroidia > Bacteroidales > Bacteroidaceae > UBA6382. Next base: position 8,761 of record CALZOH010000027.1, on the reverse strand, counting down.
CGACGGAGTCATTCTAATTATCATTGATTGATCAGAAGATTAATCCAAAATCTTCACCTTGATGTTACGATACCATACATCGTCACCATGGTCCTGTAATCCAATGAATCCTTCATGGTTGGGACCACCTACATTCTTCAGCAGTTTGAAAGCTGTAGGCCAAGCCTTCTCGCTAAACTTACTGGTTTGAAGCAGTTCCACCCATTCGGGAGTCCACACCTTGTACTGCAACACTTGTTTTCCATTTTGGAAATGAGTGATGGTACCATTATCAACACGGATGGTCGTATTGTTCCACTGACCGTAAGGTTTCTGATTCTGCGGTTTGGCGGGAATCATGTCATAGAGAGATGAAGACATACGGTTGCCGTCTTTACCCAACTTAGCATCGGGATGATTGACATTGTCAAGCACCTGGCTTTCGGGAGCAGAAATAAAGATAGGCTCTAATCCACCCTTGTCGTTAGCAACTTCCTGTGCCAAATAGAAGATACCGGAGTTACCGCCCTTACAAATCTTCCAATCGATAGAAAGTTCAAAGTTCTTGAACTTATGAGCGAAGATAATGTCACCGCCCTCTTTTCCTTTAGCCTTCTCTGCATCTTGATTACCGATAAAATGGATAGTACCATCTTCTACCACCCAACGAGAGGGGATGTAGGTCTTGCCGTATCCTCTCCAACCGGCCATGGTCTTGCCGTCGAAGATGGTAATATATCCTTTCTTATCAATGGGGAACTCGTGTTTATCCCAAAGTTCCGGACCTTGGAATCCTTGTGAGCAGATAATCTGCACCGTTTTGCCGGCAGTTTTCTTATCAGCAGCAAATGATGGGGTGCCACTGGCTACGAGGAGGGCACACGCCATGGAGAATAATACCTTTTTCATTGTGTGAATTTTTCTCTTGTGATTAATGTTACTAATTAAGGCATATCGGGTAATTTCCATCCATCGCGATACTTAGGTTTCACGAGGCTGGCAGCAAACTCATTGGCATCAACCGGATCGCTGTACTTGCGGTCAAAGGTAGGATTACCGTCAGTAATCTTGAAGCGGTCTTCGATGATACTGCGAATCTTGGCAGTGGCAGGAATATTGGTGAACTTCATGTTCTGACCGTCCCAATCCAACCACTGGTCGAGGTCTTGCAGACGAGATGCTACAACACCCATTACAACCATTTCGTTGAGCGGACCGGCCTCTGCGAAGCAAGAAGCAGTCTCGATGCGGTTCTCAGGACTTTCCTTACAAGCACGAATCCAGTCTTGCTGATGGTTGTCATTCTTCACGATGCGGCAGAGTTCGGGCACCTTCGGCGTGCGGCCGGAGAGCAGGAACGGATTGTTACCCCAACTACCTACAATCATGGTGTCTTTCGTACCATAGAAGATGCAGGCTCCATCGGCAAGCATGTGTTTACCCTCAGGCATATTGAAAGGTATGTCGGGCTTCAAACCGCCGTCATACCATACTACCTCAACGGGCGGCAATGCGAGCTTGGGCAGATTAGGACGTGCAGGGAATTTATAAGTAATCTTTTCAGCTGAAGGACAAGCGTCGGTCATCAACATGGTGGAAGAGCCCAACACCTGTGTGGGGAAGCCCAAGTTAAGGCCCTTGAAAGCTACCTGCAGGATGTGATTGGCCATATCACCAAGAGCACCAGAACCGAAGTCCCACCATCCACGGAAGTTCCAAGGAGTATAAGCTGAATTGTAGTCACGGAATTTGGCCGGACCGATGAAGGCATCCCAATTCAAGGTACTGGGCACAGCCATTTTCTCAGTGGGAGCAGCCATTCCCTGCGGCCAAATCGGACGGTTGGTGAAAGCCTCGACACGTGTCACTTCACCAATCTCGCCATTCCAAAGCCAGTTGAGAGCCTGACGGGTTCCGGCGCCTGAAGCACCTTGGTTACCCATCTGGGTAGCTACTTTATATTTCTCAGCCAGTTTGGCCAGCAAGCGGGATTCATAAACATAGAGTGTCATTGGTTTTTCTACGTAGGCGTGCTTACCGGCTGTCATGGCGTCTGCTGCAATAATGGCATGAGTATGGTCGGCGGTTGCCACCATTACGCCATCGGCATCCTTGAGAAGCTCATCATACATTTTGCGATAGTCGTTGTAACGCTTTGCCTGGGGATATTTGTCAAAGATGTGTTTGGCATACTTCCAGTCAACGTCACAAAGTCCGATGATGTTCTCTGTTTCCATTTCGGCAAGGTCGGCAGCGCCACGACCACCAACACCAATGCCCAGAATGTTCATCTTGTCGCTGGGTGCGACATGACCATACTTCTTACCCAAGATGGTATTGGGAGCAACAACCAATCCGGCCATTGCTGCGCCTCCTGCTTTGAGGAAGTCTCTTCTTGAAATGTCTGACATAATTTCTATGTATTAATAAGATGATTGTTAGTTTGTGTGTTGTACTTACCTTTGGTGCAGCAATCCGTATCCGTTCGTCATCGTGCGGCGACGTTCACGGATTTGTTCCAAAGTACGCAAGTTCCCGATGGCGGGCAGGGTGTGCTGGTGAGCATCTTCAAGAAACGACCAAGCATATTCTGACGCAATGGCCGAATCGCGCATTTGCGGCAGACTCTCACTACGCTTACCACTTTCCAAAGACTCAGCAAAGAGCGTCACCAAACGGTCAATGTTTTTGCCTCCGAAGGGTTTTTCAAGCTCCAAAGTTTCGTTCACTCCATGCAAAGAAACCTTGGCGGTGTGGAAGTCGTGCGTCATGTGGCACACGCCCTTTGTACCGATGATGTCGATATAAGAGTTGTGGATTTGGTCTTTGGCCAATTGTCCGTAGACGAATCCCTGCGTGATATCGAATACCACCCCGCTTTCAAAGGTTCCATGACACTGTATCCACCAAGGATCTTTATAATTCCACATATTGATACCCTGTGCATGCCAAGTCTTATATTCACAACCGGCATACCATCGGGTAATATCCACATAATGCATGCCGCAATCATGAAATGCCGGTCCTTCATACTCGTGGCCCTCACCCGGAGCCAATCCTGGAGTCATGTGACACACACGAATGATGGCTAACTCTCCGATTTCACCTGAGCGGATGAAATCGCGAATGGTATTATGATACCATGAATTGCGCAGATAGAGATTGACGGTGGTCATGCAGGAAGAATTTTCTGCGATGTCTACCACTTGCCACTCCCTGTCAACCGTATCAGCAATGGGTTTTTCTGAAATAACGTGTTTGCCTCGGTTCAAGGCGTGCTCAATTTGCTCCTTACGCGAATTGGCCAAGGCACACAATGCCACTGCTTGCACCGAGGGGTCGTCAAATATGATGTTTTCGTTATCTGTAATTTGGGATTCGGGACTCAGCTGATGAGCCAACTGCCTGGAAGCTTCACTTAGATCGCAGATATAAGCAACTTCATATCGACCGCTCTTCTGCAATTCTTCCAGATAGAAGCGGCCCATACGACCGAATCCTATCAATCCTATTTTAATTTTAAAGTTTGTCATATTTAATAGCAACAGTCTTTTAGGTATAAGCGTCTATATCTCCACGACTGACTTACGATATAAAATTATTTGTTGCAAATTTACAAATTACTTGACAATTACAAAAACGCTATGATAAATTGTACCCTGCCGCCTCCTACTCTTACGATAAATTAACGCGTCGGGAAGGACCGGCAACAGGGCACGATGATTATTTCCATAGTTTCCGACGCAGCCAGGCTCTCACCGGCTCATCGTAGAGCTTGAGTAAGGCATAAGCCAAGAACAGGGCACAACAGAAGAGGATAATGCCGATGAAGATATGTGTACTCAAAGGTGCGTCGGGATGTTCGGTCATCCACTTCACTTGCAAGAAGTGGAAGGGCATGTGAGTCATGTAAAGCGGATAGGACATATCGCCGAGCCAACGGCAGAAGCTGCGGCTGCGACCGCTCACTTCGCTACCTGCGCCCAAACTGACAATGATGGGGAATGCCACTAAGATGACCAATGAATAATAGACACCGTCCATGCAATTGACCTGACCGATTTCGCCACCCGGCACATAGGGCATCATCAACAGCACCACCAGGATGGTTACGCAGACCCAGAAACCGCCTTTCACACGGATGCCGGCCTTCATTCGGCTGAGCAATAAGCCGCAGAAGAAGGGGAAGATGAGGCGGGCAAAGCCGATATAGAGGTGAAGGCCTGTCAAGTAATATCCGCCTCCCACCGAATTGCAATTGGCTCCTCGCTCGCCAAAAATGCCGAAGACGTCGAGATTGAGCGTCATGTCGAGCGTGAGGAATGCGCCAATGGCTACCAGCACCATGAGCACTCGGTTGGAGAAGCGACGTATGAAAAGGGCATAGAGAATGTTGGCGATATATTCAAAGAAGAGCGTCCAAACAGCCGGGTTCAGGTTGTAGGTCTCGGCCCAACCGCGAATGTCCAAGGCTTTTCCGGTTGGAATGAGCAGCATGCCCAAGAAGGCGATGAACAGCAGCATGTACCACGGTGTTTCGTCAACAAGATGCGACGTATGCCCTCCTATTAAGGTATCGTAACCGGTGAAGTAGAAGATACACATTCCGACTACCATGCTCATGATGACCATCGGATGGAGACGAACCAGTCGGCGTTTGAAGAAGCCGCCGATGCCCATGCGGTCCCAGCGGTCGTCGTAAGCGTAACCGATTACATATCCCGAAAGCATGAAGAAGAAGTCCACAGCCATGGCTACGTGAGCAAAAGGCATCTCGCTTCGATGACTGCCATAAGCCATGAACAAATGATAACCGACCACCAGCATGGCGGCCACGCCGCGCAATCCGTCAAGGATTTCATAACGCGGCTTTGACTCTAAATAAACAGAAGTTGATTGATGTTGCATCTTGTTTTGTGTTGATTGAAAAGTCGGAAGTCTTCGCTGAAAAGGCGGCAAAGATGAATCCAGCACAAATTTACGGTTTTTCTGAAGAAGGGCGAAGCATCTCCTCTTCTTTTAGTTCGCCGGGGCCGCTGCTCTTATACATTATTTATAGATACATCCGACAAAAAAGCCGCGCAACCTGAACGGCAATCGGCGTTTATTGCGTAATTTTGGGCGCAAAATTCCCACCCCTTAGGGAATAGTTGTTTTTTACTGACACATGACTACGTTATGAAGAAGATAAAAAAGCTTTTAGAGATGACCACCCGCACGGCATCAACGCTATGGTTCCGATACAAACATCTCTACATCCGCCGGCCTTGGTATCAGAAGTTATTGACCGGTTTTGCTACCTTTTTATTGCTGCTCATTGCCTACATGGCGGCCGTCTATTTCAACTTGTTTTGGCTTTTTGGAAAATCGCCTTCGCTCCATACGATTATGCACCCCCAAAACAGCGAAGCGTCTGAAATCTACAGCTGCGACGGCGCCTTGATTGGGAAATACTTCAACGAGAACCGTTCGCCCGTAGAGTATGAAGACGTGGCTCCCATCTTCTACAAGACGCTGATCGACACGGAGGACGAACGCTTTTATCAGCACCACGGCGTTGACATCAAGGGTCTGTTTGCCGCTGCCAAAGACATGATGAAGGGCAACGCGCGAGGCGCTTCGACCATTACCCAGCAGTTGGTGAAAAACATTTTCCGCATGCGCACCCAGTACTCCACGGGCCTTCTGGGCAAGATTCCGGGAGTGAAGATGGTGATCATGAAGACGAAGGAATGGATCCTGGCCATCGGCCTGGAGTGTTTCTACGATAAGAAGGATATTCTGACGATGTATGTCAACACGGTGGACTTCGGAAGCAATGCGTTCGGCATCAAAACGGCGGCCAAGACTTACTTCGATACGACGCCGGCCCAACTCAAGACGGAGGAATGCGCCGTCCTGGTGGGACTGCTGAAGGCTACATCGACCTACAACCCCAAGCTGAACCCGAAGCGCAGCCTGAAGCGCCGCAACGTGGTGCTCAACAACCTGCGCACTCACGGACATCTTTCGCAAGCTGAATACGACTCGCTCAGCGCCATGCCCATTCAACTGAGTTTTAGTGTGGAGAATATTTACGATGGCAAGGCGCTGTACTTCCGCCAAGAACTGGCCAAGTACTTGCGAGATCTCTTTAACAAGAAAGAGATGGACGTGGACCTCTATTCCGATGGTTTGAAGATTTACACCACCCTCGACTCGCGCATGCAGGAATATGCCGAGCAGGCTGTGAACAAACAGATGCGCGTGATTCAGGAACGCTTCAACAGCCATTGGGGCTCGACTCCGCCCTGGCAGGACGAGCAACACCGGGAGGTGCCCCACTTTATCGAAGACATTGCCCAACGCCTGCCGGTCTACGCTCACTTGGAGCGCAAGTTTGAGGGCAACGCCGACTCCATCAATCATTATCTGAACCTGCCTCACGAAGTGACGGTATTCGACTACGACGGACCGCGCAAGATGACCCTGAGCACGCTCGACTCCATTCGCTACATGGTGAGCTTCATGCACACGGGCTTTGTGGTGCTGGAGCCCGATACCCGACACGTGAAGGCCTGGGTGGGCGACATCGACTATCAGTCGTGGAAGTACGACAAGGTGACGGCCATGCGCCAGCCGGGTTCGACCTTCAAACTCTTTGTGTATGCCGAAGCCATGAACCAGGGTCTGTCGCCGCGCGACCGGCAACTTGACGGCTACGTGGGGCTACAGGTCTATGACAAGCAGAAAGGCAAAGAAGTATTGTGGGCTCCCCACAATGCCAACGGCTACTTCACGGGTGACTCTATGACCTTGCGTGCCGCCTTTGCCCAAAGTGTCAACAGCATTGCCGTGAAAACTGGTCTGGAAGTGGGCGTTGAAAACATTGTGAAGACGGCTCATGCTATGGGCATCCATTCGCGCCTCGATGCGCAGCCGGCCCTGACACTGGGGGCCTCTGACGTGAACCTGCTGGAGCTGGTGAACGCCTACGCCACCGTGGCGGCCGACGGACGTGAGCAAGAGCCTGTAATGGTGACAAAAGTGGTTGACCGCGACGGCCGCGTCATCTACGACGAGGCCAAAGACGGCGAACACCCCCGTCAGGCCCTGCCCTACCGATCGGCCTTTCTGATGCAGAAGATGCTGCAAGCCGGACTGACCGAACCGGGCGCCACCTCGATGGCGCTTTGGACGTACATCCGACAATTTGACCGCACCACCGACTTTGGAGGCAAGACCGGTACGTCGAACAACCATTCTGATGCCTGGTACGTGGGCATCACGCCCGGACTGGTGGGCGGGGCCTGGGTGGGAGGTGAATATCGGTGCATCCACTTCCGCACGGGACAATTGGGCCAAGGCAGCCGCACGGCGCTACCCATCTTCGGATACTTTATGCAAGACGTGCTCAGCGACCCCAACTTTGCCAAATATCAGCAAAAGTTCAAAAAGCCCTTGGAAGACATTCCCTCCAGCTGTTATGAGTTTGAGAACTATCGCCCGCATCCTCGCGAAATCGACTCGCTCACCATTGACTCCATCAACAACGCCTTCTTGGGCGACTCGCTCACCTTCAGCCACCCCAACATCAGTCAGGACGAGGTGGAACAAGAACTCTCCGGTAAGAAGAACGAAGAACCGCTCACCCTACCTTAACCACCCTCCGGCATGAGACGAAAGAAACTGAAACGTCATGAAATCATCTCCTTGATTTCGCTGGCCGCTGCCATCTTTGCAGCCGCTGCCGGTAACCTTCACAACAAGAAGGGAGAAGCCCCTGCCGCACTACAGACGCCTGTGGAGCCTTCGGCCCAGAGTGAAGCGAAGCCGACGTATACGCTGCCGGCCGACTTGCTGCGGCATCCGCTCATGGCAGCCCCCATTGAAGGCGAAATCAAACTGCAACGCGAAGGCTACTGCACCTCTTACAACACCGGCAACCGACAACCCAACTACGTGGCATGGACGCTGACGCCGCAAAGACTGCAAGGCAACGCCCAACGCCGGTCGACCTTCTATGAAGATCCGGAACTGGCCGACGACGTGAAATCAAGGCTGAGCGATTACAGCCGCTCGGGCTACGACCGCGGTCACCTTTGTCCGGCCGGCGACAACAAATGGAGGATGACAGCCATGATTGAATCGTTCCTGCTATCCAACATCTGTCCGCAGAAACACACGCTCAACAGTGGCGACTGGCGAGTGTTGGAAGAGGCTTGCCGAACATGGGCGGCCGAACAGGGCGACACGCTCCACCTGGTGGCCGGCCCCCTCTTCGACCCGGAAAAGTCACAATGGTTAAAGAAGCGCGTACGCATCCCTTCGGCCTTTTTCAAAACGATTGTCAACCTTCGGCCCGGAAAAGAGCATGGCATTGCCTTCATTTATCGTAATACTACCGACGACCAGCCCATGCAACGGGCTGCCTGCACCATCGACGAGGTGGAACGCCTCACGGGATATGATTTTTATGCAGAACTGCCTGGCGCTTTGCAAGCACGCATTGAAAGTGAGAACCATCTGCCGGACTGGACGAAATAATCTCCTCATCCTTCATGAGCGCTTGGTGGAAACCATGAAGTTCTACCACATGATTTGAAAAAGCTCAAAAAGTACTTGCTTGCGGGAGTTCCCGCAAGCTCACTCCAACGTGCGGCGCATTTGCGGGAGTTCCCGCAAGCCAACTCCAACATGCGGGGCGTTTGCGGGAGTTCCCGCAAGCCAACTCTAACGTGCGGGACGTTTGCGGGAGTTCCCGCAAGCCAACTCCAACGTGCGGCGCATTTGCGGGAGTTCC
>CALZOH010000026.1 GCA_945827465.1 uncultured Prevotellaceae bacterium | reverse complement strand
AAGGTTTCCCCGCTAGGGAAAATGTTCCCCTGGAACGCGGCAAGGTTTCCCCGCTAGGGAAAATGTTCCCCTGGAACGCGGCAAGGTTTCCCCGCTCGGGAAAATGTTCCCCCGTAGCGCGGCAAGGTTTTCCCGCCTGGGAAAATGTTCCCCTGGAACGCGGCAAGGTTTCCCCGCCTGGGAAAATGTTTCCCCGTAACGCGGCAAGGTTTTCCCATGCCAATAAGTGTTGCCGCAAACTGTAGGGGCGTATCGCATACGCCCTGATGAGAGCGAATAGGAAAAATACCGGCGCAAAGAAACCTATCCAATACATCCACGGATGGTCATTCGTTTTCGCTCATGTGAGGGCGTATGCCCTTGCGCCCCTACATAATTACCATTTATTCGATAGGGAAACGGTGTCGGATGGCATCGTTTTGTGAAAGTTTTCGTCCCTACAGTTCTTGGTTAGGCTTGGTGGATGTCGCGGAGTACCTGAATGAGGCTGTCTACATCGTCGGGGGTTGTCTGCCACGAGGTGACGAGGCGAATGGCTACGCGGTCGTCGCCCAGTTCTTCCCAAATCTCGCAGTCAGCTTCTTGGCGCAATTGATGGTATTCGTCGCGATGGAGGATGATGAATTGCAGGTTGGTGGGCGAGTCGGTATAGAAGGGGATGCCCATGTCTTCGATGCCTCGGCGCAGACGTTGGGCCATGTCGAGAGCATGGCGGCCGATTTGGTGATAGAGGTCATCGGTGAAGAAGACGTCGAACTGCATGCCGAGTAACCAGCCTTTGGCCAAGAGGTTGTTGTGACGCTTCATCTGGGTGAAGAAGTCGGGAACGTCTTGCGGTCGGGGGAATACAAGGGCTTCACCCATGAGAGCTCCGAGTTTGGTGCCGCCGATGTAGAATCCGTCGCTCAAACGGGCCAGGTCGGGCAGGTCGATGTCGCACTGGGGCGAGGCGAGGGCGTAACCGAGGCGGGCGCCGTCGACGAAGAGCCGAATACCTGCTTGGTGGCAGATGTGGCTGAGGGCCGTGAGCTCTTCGAGGCTATAGAGTGTGCCTACTTCGGTGGGCTGGGAAATATAGAGGGCACCGGGCCTGACGGTGTGGTCGCGGTTCTCGTCATTCTTATCACGCTCGAGCCATTCGCTGAGGATATGGGGCATCACCTTCCCTTCGATGGGCCGGAGGGGAAGAATTTTATGTCCGGCCGACTCCATGGCCCCGGCCTCAAAGGTGTTGATGTGGCCGGATTGTGCTGCCAGGACGCCTTGGTAGGACCTAATGAGGGCGTCGATGGCGGTGACGTTGGTGGCTGTGCCGCCAATGAGGAAGTGGACTCCTGCTTCGGGACAGCAACAGGCTTGGCGTATTTTTTCACGCGCTGCCTCGCATAATTCGTCACAGCCATAGCCCGTGTGGGGCGTGTCGGCCAGGGCGGCCATCTGTTTGAGTATCTGCGGATGGCAGGCGTACATGTAGTCGTTGAGGAAGGGTAGCTTATGTGGCTTCATGGGTAGTCGGGTTATCATTATTTAATATGGCTCTCGATGCGATCGATATATCGGTTGAGGGCATCTTTGTCTTTGGCGTCGATGATTTCGATGAGGTCTTTGAGTTCCTGACGGATTTTGCTCACTTGACCGGTGGTGTGGGGATTGAAAAGTATTTCGCGTAGCAGGGTGCGGTCTTCGCTGAGCACACCTTTGGCAATGGCCATGTGACGCTTGAAGGTAGTACCGGGCGCGTCTTGATGCTTCATGACGGCGGCAAACACAAAGGTGGAAACGAAGGGGATGGAGAGCGAATAGGCCACGATTTCGTCGTGTTCCTGAAAGGAGTATTCGCAGATGTGGAGGCCGAGGCGACTGTAGATGTCGCGGAAGAGTACACGACCCATGTAGTCGCCCTCGTTGATGATGATGGCGTTCTCGTTGCTAAGTGCTCCCAGATTGGCAAAGGTGGGACCGAACATGGGGTGAGTCGACACGTAGCGGAAACCGCAGCTGTCGTAATAATCCTTGAGATTGGTCTTGACAGAAGCAATATCGCTCAAGATGCAGTCTTTGGGCAGGTATGGGGTAACTTGTCGGAAAACATCGATGGTGTAGTTGAGCGATACTGCGTTGATGACCAACTCGGGGGCGAAGTCGCGTATTTCGTCGAGCGAGGTAAAGCGTCGTGTATTGTACATGAAGCGCAGTCGGTGCGGGTCGACATCGTAGACGGCCGTTTCGTGCTCAAAGCTGAGCAGGTCGACGAAGAAGGAACCCATTTTTCCGGCTCCGAGGATGAGTATTTTCATGGTTGGTAATTTTGATGAAGTGTGTGGGATTATCCTTTATTAATAATGTCGATTTGCTGGCGCACACTTTCACTGTGGATGGCTTCGAACACCGCTTTGATGAAGTCTACCTGCATGCCGCAGAGGGCACCCTGGGCACCACGCTTGTCGATGATTTCCTTGTAGCGTTGGGTTTGCATAACGGCTACGTTGTGCTCCTTCTTGTAACGGGCAATTTCGCGTGAGATGCGCATGCGCTTGGAAAGCAGTTCGATGAGCGTATTGTCGATTTCGTCAATCTGTTCACGCAAGGATTTGAGGCTTTCGGTCGAAGCGGCGGTGTCTCTTACAATGAGCTTGTCGAGAATGAAGTTCAGCACGTCGGGCGTAACCTGCTGCTTGGCATCGCTCCATGCACAGTCGGGGTCGCAGTGACTTTCGATGATGAGTCCGTCAGCACCGAGGTCCATTGCCTGCTGTGAGAGGGGAGCAATGAGTTCGCGTCGGCCACCGATGTGACTGGGGTCGCAGAAGATGGGCAGGTTGGGGATGCGGCGGCGCAGTTCGATGGGCAGGTGCCACATGGGCAGGTTGCGGTAGATGGATTTGTCATAAGAAGTGAAACCGCGGTGGATGGCACCGAGACGTTTGATGCCTGCTCCGTTGATGCGCTGCATGGCGCCGATCCAAAGTTCCAAGTCGGGATTGACCGGATTTTTGATGAGCACGGGGATGTCAACTCCGCGCAGGGCATCGGCGATGTCTTGTATGGCGAACGGGTTGGCCGTGGTACGCGCACCAATCCACAAAAGGTCAATGCCGGCCTTGAGGGCTTGTTCTACATGAGTGGGCGTGGCCACCTCAGTGGCAGTGAGCATGCCGGTTTCAGCTTTTACGCGTTGCATCCAGGGCAGGGCTTTCTCGCCGTTGCCTTCAAAACCTCCGGGCTTGGTGCGGGGTTTCCAAATGCCGGCACGGAAGATGCCGATGCCGTAGTGGCTCAGCTGGCGAGCGGCGTTAATTACTTGTTCTTCGGTTTCGGCGCTGCAGGGACCTGCAATCACCACGGGGCGCTTCGGACTGATGCCGGGCAGACTAAGAGGAAGTAAGTCGAGTTCCATATTGAGTTATTCTTTTTTTTGATTTGTTTCTTGAATGTTATATGATCTATAAAAGGAGATTATTTAAATACTTCTTGAATGCGTCCGAGTGCCTTTTCGAGTTGCTCGGTTTTGGCGCAAAGCGAAATGCGTACGTAACGATTGCCACCTGAACCGAAGATGAAACCGGGGGTGATAAACACGTGAGCTTCGTTGAGCACCTTTTCGGTGAGTTCTTCGCAGTCGGAGTAATGTTCGGGAATGCGTCCCCAAAGGAACATGCCCACTTGGTTGGGGTCGAAGGTGCAGCCAATGGCTGTCATGATTTCTTCGGCTACGCGGCGACGTGAGCGGTAGGTGTGGATGTTGGCTTCACGATGCCATTCAGCATCGTTGCGGTAGGCTTCGGCGGCAGCCAATTGGAGCGGGCGGAAGGTACCGGAGTCGATGTTCGACTTTACCTTCAGAATCCATTTCACGAACTCGGCGTTGGTGGCAAGCATGCCCACACGCCAGCCCGGCATGTTGTGACTCTTGCTCATGGAGTTGAACTCAATGCAGCAGTCCTTGGCGCCTTCTACTTGCAAAAGGCTGATGGGCTCGGGATTGAGAATGAAACTGTACGGATTGTCGTTGACCACCAAGATGGAGTGACGGCGAGCAAAGTCGACGAGGCGCTCGTAGGTGGCTCGTTGAGCGTTGGCACCGGTGGGCATGTTGGGGTAGTTGGTCCACATCATTTTTACACCTGTGAGATCGCTCTGTTCGAGGGCTTCAAAGTCAGGTTGCCAATTGTTTTCCGGATGCAGGTCATAGTTGACCACTTCGCATCCTAACAGTTTGGTGAGCGACGTATAGGTGGGATAACCCGGGTTGGGTACGAGGATGCGGTCGCCCGGATTGGCAAAGGCCAGGGTAACGTGAAGGATGCCTTCCTTTGAACCGATGAGCGGTTGGATTTCGGTTTGTGGGTCGAGTTCGACACCATACCAGCGTTGGTACCATGCCGCCATTGCTTCGCGCAGTTCGGGAATGCCCACGGTGGGTTGGTAACCGTGTACGTCGTCGCGGCGGGCCTGTTGGCAGAGCGTTTCGATGGTTTGTGGCGAGGGCGGCATGTCGGGACTGCCGATGGCCAGACTGATGATGTTTTCATGATTGGCGTTGCGGCGCGCAATTTCCTTCAGCTTGCGGCTGAAGTAGTACTCGCTGACCAGCGAGAGGCGGTCGGCGGGCCGAATGTTAGTGAGGATCTGATTCATATTCTCCAAGTATGCTGATTTGACGTGTTAATGGCCTGATGGCCTCAATACATTGGCGGTAACGCGAGTAGTCGGCGAAGGTGATGTCGACGTAGAAAAGGTATTCCCATTCGTGACCGATGATGGGCAACGACTGGATTTTGGTCATATTGATGTCGTAGAACGAGAGCACCGAAAGTACGTGTGAGAGTTCGCCCTTCTCGTGAGGAACGGAAAACACGATGCTGCTCTTGTTGATTTGTCTTGTGCGGCGAATGGCGTCGGCGTTCCAGGGGTCGCAGAGACAGAGAAAGCGCGTAAAATTGTGCTTGTTGTCTTCGATGGCCTCGCGCAGCACCTTCATGTGATAGATAGGTGCGGCAAACTTCGAGCAGATGGCAGCGTGGCCCTTGAGTCCGAGTCGGCTGATAGCTTCGGCTGCACCGGCCGTGTCGTCGGCTTCTACAATCTTGCAGTAGCGAAACTGCTTGAGAAAGTCACGGCACTGCATGAGGGCTACCGGGTGGGAATTGATTTCCCGAATGTCGTTGATGTCCTCGTCGGGCAGACAAAGCAGACTGTGCTCAATGTGGAGCTTGTGCTCACCTACAATGGTGAGGTTGCTGGCACGCAGCAGTTCGTAATTGTGGAGCAGGCTGCCTGCGATGGTATTTTCAATGGCCATCATGGCCAGCAGGCTGCTGTCTTTCTTCATGGTGTCGAAAAGTTCTTCAAATGTTTCGCAGCAAATCAACTCAATCTCTTCGTTGGCGAAGAACTGGTGGGCGGCAATGTCGTGGAACGAACCCTTGATACCTTGTATGGCTACTTTCTTCATGTCAATATATTCCTAATAAAAAATCCCGCTCGTGTGAGCGGGACCTTTATGTTTTCTATTTGTATTTGCGCGTACAGGCTACCGCTTCACTTCTTGATTGGAGTAAAGTAATAAAAGTAAAAGCTAAAGGAAGCACTGTATTGCATCATTGTTTCTGACTTGATTCTTTATTTTTGCGCTGCAAAAGTACTATTTTCTTTCAAAATAGCAATATTTGCTCCAATATTTTTGCAAGAATCAGATTTTCGCCTACACATTGTGACCTAAAACGTGGGTGAATGGGTTAAAATCCGAAGGGATTTTGGGAACGGTAACGGGCATTCATCTCATTTTGTACGGCGCAGAACTCTCCGTCAATGGCGCGTCCCGTTTCGGGTGATAATTCGAGTGCCTTTTTCAAGTCGTCAGCCGCTCCTGCTTCATCATGGAGTTGCAGACGCACTCCGCCACGCTCCTTGTATGCCTGGGCGAAGTCGGGTTGCAGTTCAATGGTCTCGTCGTAGAGGCGGATCGCTTCATCAAGTCGATGAAGCTCTGTAAGAAGTGTGCCAAGACGTAGGACGGCCTCTTGCTGAAAAGGATTGAGTTCGAGCAGGGCCCGATAAGTTTCAATGGCAGTATCAGCGTCACCGCGAGCTTTGAGGATATCGCCCTTGAGTAGCATAACGTCTTCTTCAGGTTCTTCCTTTTTGAGAAGCACTTCTACGTCAGTCAATGCTTCGTTGTATTGCTGCATGCTGAAGAGTATGCGGGCACGCAATAAAAGAGCGGCACGTAGGTCGGGTTGGCTGCAAAGCAATTGGGTGAGCATAGCTACGGCAGGCAGGGGTTGTTGCAGCTGAAAAAGGGCCAAGGCTTGGTAGAAGATGCCGGTGGTGTTGCTGGCGTCAACTTGTAGGATGGCCTTTGATGCTTCTTCGAGCACGTCCCAGGCTTCAGCCTGTTGGGCAGCACGGGCGCGAGCCAACAATAAATTAAGTTCGTCGGGATGACGCTCAATCATTTCTTCGAGTAGGGGAAGTGCTTTGCTGCCCGCTTGGGCGTGAATGTAGGCTTCTGCAAGGAGGCTCTTCACCTCGTCGTTGTCTTGACGTTCAAGGGCGGCCAAAAAACATTTCTCTGCAAAAGCCAGTTCTCCGATACGCATGGCACGGATACCGTCATCGCGCAGTGTAGCGATGTCGGTTTGAATGGGCTCGGCCGGTTTCTCTGTATGATTCTGTTTGTCTTGATTATCTGAACTATCCGGCATTTCCGGTTTAGTAGGTATCTCCGGATTTTCCGGAGCAGCATTCTTTGAAAATAATTTCTGTAGAAATCCCATATGGGTAAGAATTAATAGGGTTAGCGAAATAGCATGAAAGGCACTCGGAGCAACTACCTCATCTCTTGGTAGAGTATGGGCCAGGCATCGGCGAGGGCCTGCATGGAGGGTAACAACAGGTGGGCGCCTTGGGATAGCAACTTCTCGTCGGGCAGTGGACCGGTATTGACGGCTATAGTGAAAATTTGTGCAGCCACGCCGGCACGAACTCCTAAAGGAGCATTTTCAACTACGAGGGCTTCCCAAGGCTGGATACCTGCCTTGCGCAGTCCCATCAAGTAGGGTTCGGGCGAGGGCTTGCCCTGCTTAACGTCGAAACTGGTCACCATCAGGTCGCGATGGAAGTAGCCGGCATAGTTGCGGTTAAGTTTGTCAAGCAGGCTTAATTGTCCGCTGCCGGTAACGAGTACGATCTTGAGTCCATCGGCTTTGACCCGACTGAGTACTTCTTCGGCTCCCGGCATCTTGGGTGCGGGGGGGAGGCTGTTGAATACGCGACTCTTGGCCTCGTAAATGTCTAATTCTTCTTGTTCGGTGGCTTCGCGTCCCCAGCAGCGACGTGCCAAGATATTGATGGTGCCTTTTCCGGTGCGTCCTTCGTGCTCGTAAGCCTCTTCGGCCGTGAGGTCGAAACCAACTTGTCGGGCAGCTTCGGCCCAGGCTTGGGCGTGCATGGGCATGGAGTCGAACAGAACGCCATCCATATCAAACAATACAGCCTTGAGTCGCATTGACTCAAAGCCGTATTGATGTAAATAGTTGTTGATATTTTGCTGATACATCCGCTTGCGCTTACTCCTTTTCGAGACGTTCACGGATAGCTTTGCTCTCAGCCTCGTATCCGGGTTTATTGAGCAGGGCAAACATATTCTTTTTATAGGCTTCCACACCGGGTTGGTTGAAGGCGTTGACACCAAGAATATTGCCGCTTACTCCGCAGGCTTTCTCGAAGAAGTAGATGAGCTGGCCAATATAATATTCATTAATAGCAGGAAGTACGATGCGGATATTGGGTACGCCGCCGTCAACGTGGGCAAGTTGTGTTCCCAATTCTGCCATCTTATTGACCTCGTCAACGCGCTTTCCTTCAAGGAAGTTAAGACCATCGAGATTTTCATCGTCGTGGGGGAACAGTAATTTGTGTTGGGTTGTTTCAACGCTAATGACTGTTTCAAAGATGGTGCGTTCGCCTTCCTGAATCCATTGTCCCATCGAATGCAGGTCGGTGGTGAAGTCAACGGCTGCTGGGAAGATACCCTTGTTTTCTTTTCCTTCACTTTCGCCATATAGTTGCTTCCACCATTCAGCTATGAAGTGGAGCTTGGGCTGAAAGTTAGCCAGGATCTCAATCTTCTTGCCTCCCTCCAGATAAAGGGCGTTGCGTACGGCTGCATAGAGGGCGCAGAGGTTGTTCTTTACATCGACCTTAGCTGCTGTAGCTTCTTCCATGCTGCGAGCTCCGGCAACGAGTTGGTCAATATCAAGACCGGCGCAAGCAATGGGCAGTAAACCTACTGGGGTGAGTACAGAAAAGCGTCCACCAACGTTGTCGGGAATGATGTAGCTCTTGTAGCCTTCTTTATCGGCTGTGATGCGGGCTGCGCCTTTCTTGGCATCGGTAATGGCTACGATGACCTTACGGGCATCTTCTCTGCCACGCTGGTCTTCGCATTGCTTGCGGAGCAGACGGAAAGCAAGGGCGGTTTCTGTGGTGGTACCGGATTTGGAGATATTGATAACTCCAAATTTCTTATCTTTTAAATAATCGCAAAGTTCATAAAGGTAGTCTTCGCCAATGTTATTGCCGGCGAAAAGGATGTTGGGGTTCTCACCTTGGTTGGTGAGCCACTGGAAACTGTTCTGCAGAGCTTCAATGACGGCACGTGCACCCAAGTAACTACCGCCGATTCCGGCTACTACAATGGTGTCGCAGTTTGCACGCAGGGCTTGAGCAGTTGCCTTGATGTCACTCAGAAATTCGGGCGTAAGTGATGAGGGGAGGTTGACCCAACCCAAAAAGTCATTACCGGGGCAGGTTCCCTGCTCTAATGCCTCAATGGCTGACTGAGCCTTGGGCAAATAACTTTCAATAGTACCGGGCTTCAAGAATGAAGCGGCTTTGGTGAACTCTAAACGGATATTTTCCATAATGAGATATAATGATGTTTGTATTTTAATTGTTGGGGAAATTTTATTCAGGCAGTTGATTGAGCCATTCTGCTACTTGGTCAACACTCGGTTTGGTGATTTCAAGTTTGTACTTCTTGATTACTTCGCCAATTTGCATCTGTATCTTTTGCGGATTGACGCCGCGCAGACTTTCAACGAGGTGGTAGCCGCACTTCTGAAGTACGGGAATCAGATCCTCAGCAATGCCTAAAGCCAGGTATTTGTCGTTGCTGTCTTTCGGGGCTTTCTTTTCGGGACGCATTTGCGGGAAGAGCAGGATTTCCTGAATGGTGGTCTTGCCGGTCATGAGCATCACCAGGCGGTCAATACCAATACCGATACCACTTGTGGGAGGCATACCGTATTGTAGTGAACGCAGGAAGTCATGGTCTATAATCATGGCTTCGTCATCGCCCTTGTCGGCTAATGCCATTTGGGCCTTGAAACGCTCTTCCTGATCAATAGGATCGTTGAGCTCACTATAAGCGTTGGCCAATTCCTTACCATTTACCATCAATTCAAAACGTTCTGTAAGGCCTGGCTTGGAGCGATGCATCTTGGTGAGAGGACTCATCTCGACAGGGTAGTCGGTGATGAAGGTCGGCTGGATAAATGTACCCTCACAGAATTCGCCAAAGATTTCGTCGATGAGTTTACCCTTACCCATGGTGTCGTCAATGTCGAGGCCCAATTTCTTACAAACTTCACGAATCTCGGCTTCGTCCATATTGCTGAGATCGTATCCGGTCTTCTCCTTGATGGCTTCGAGGATGGGCAGACGACGGTAGGGAGCACGGAAGTTCACCAAAGTACCGTCAATCACCTGCTCAGGTTTACCGTTGACAGCAACACAGATGGTTTCGAGGAGCTTCTCAGTGAAGGACATCATCCAATTGTAATCCTTGTACTGAACGTAGAGTTCCATACAAGTAAATTCAGGATTGTGGGTGCGGTCCATTCCTTCGTTACGGAAGTTTTTGCCAATTTCATATACGCCTTCAAATCCTCCTACAATCAGTCGCTTCAAGTACAACTCGGTAGCAATGCGCATATACATATCTACATTGAGGGCATTGAAGTGGGTGATGAACGGACGGGCTGTGGCACCACCAGGAATGTTCTGAAGAATAGGAGTCTCTACTTCGGTATATCCGGCTTCGTCCAATACCTTGCGCATGGTTTGTAATACCTTAGCACGCTTGAGAAAGATGTCTTTAACGCCCGGATTGACAATCAAGTCAACGTAACGCTGACGATAACGTAATTCGGGATCTTCAAAAGAGTCGTAGACCTTGCCGTCTTTGTCTTGTTTTACAACAGGCAGGGGCTTGAGGCTCTTGCATAGCAAGGTGAGCGAGCGGGCATGAACGGTAATTTCTCCGGTTTGGGTTCGGAATACGAATCCTTTTACGCCGACAATGTCGCCCAAGTCCAACAAACGTTTGAACACCACATTGTAGAGGGTCTTATCTTCGCCTTCGCAAATGTCATCACGAGTGACGTAAACCTGAACGCGCCCTTGCGAATCCTGTAATTCCATGAAACTGGCTTTGCCCATGACGCGTTTGCTCATCAGGCGGCCTGCGATGCAGACTTCGCGGGGTGTATCTTCATCTTTGAAGTTCTCAAGAATTTCTGCAGAGAAAGCATTGGTGGGATATTCAGCAGCGGGATAAGGGTCAATGCCCAAAGCACGCAATTCGGTTAAGGCATTGCGGCGGTTAACCTCTTGTTCTGACAATTCTAATAGGTTCATATATTGATGGCTAATTTTTCGGCGCGAAATTACTACTTTTTTTTAAGTTGACCAAAGAATGCTGATAGACACTCCAATGAGCCAATCATGCGATTACTTCTCAATCATATCAGATACACTGACGAAGTCGTAGCCTCTATGGCGCAGTTCGTCAATGATGCGAGGGAGGAACTGGTAGAACTTATCGGTGCGATCAGCGTGTGTGCCGAAGTGGATGAGGAGGAAATGTCCGTTGAGTCCCTCTCTACTTTCGTAGTCCATCAGTTTCTGATAGAGTTCTTCACTGCTTCGATAGTTCTTCATTGAGGGGATGGTGTAATCGGCATTGGTGCCGGTGCCGGCTGTAAAGTTGATGACTTGCAGTCCCATTCTTTTTGCCCATGCCGCAATGGTCGCGTTGTAATGCTCGTAGGGCGGAATAAGGTAACGGGGTTGTTGGATGCCGAACTGATGAAGCAAGGCATAACTTCTCTGCATGTCGGCGGCAAATTCTTCTTGGGTGACCAGCATGGAGTCGCGACGCTCCCAGGAACAATAAAGAAGATGCCCGTAACTATGGCTACCTACATAGTGACCGTCTTTTACTAATTGTTTTACTACGTCGGGAAAACGTTCAAAGAATTCTCCGGTGAAGAAGAAACCTCCCTTAATGCCTTTTTTCTTGAGTAGAGGGATGATGGTGGCTGCACCGTCGGCTTTATCAGCGGCAGTGAATACAAGTGAAATGCGCTTCCTGCTGATGTCGCCCCTTACGATACCACCATGACTATAGACATTGTTGTCCTGTCCCATAGCTGCCGCTTTTCTGCCGGATTCGGCATAATGACTCAGCGGAAACGTCAACGAGGCAGTGCCGTCCATGGTTGGTTCGTCGGTGGAATAGTCGTGCAGGCAATCATGGAAGACCATTTTGTCGGGTTGGAAGTGGGCATAGTCTTCACCACCGTTGAGGCTGACACCCCAAAGGCTGTTGAATATACTTTTGTAAACGGGACCATCTACCAAGCCGCCGGTGCTGTTTCCGTTCTTCATTAATTTAACCCACAGAGAGTGGGGCTGCTGGGGATAAACTCCTCCTAATGGCAACTCAATAATCATGCTGGTACCCCATGGGTTACATCCCAACAGCCAATCGCGCAATGCTGCTTCCATCTCTTCATAGCGATGGCTTCCCGTGAGTTGACGGTAGAGGATGCTCTGTGTCAGTAGGGCGGTGGTGAGATTATTAGAGCACCAAATGGGTGGAATACCAAAAAGAAAAGGGGAGGATAGGCCTTTCTGATAGACACGCTCTAAACCGTCGCGCAGGAAGGTAATAAAACGTTTGTCTCCTGTTTGGGCCAATCGGTAATGGCCCATATTCATAAACGGATACCATTGATAATGCGATGCGGTATCAGCTCCCATCCAGGGTGTTACGGGCTCTTGTTGACCATAGTCGGCAGCTTCGGCGAGAAAAGCATGTTTACCAGTTTGTCGATAAAGTTCGGCCGCAGCCAATTCCATATCGTCTACCCAGTTTTCTTCTTGATAGATGTAAGGCGATAGAACGGAAGCCGTCTGACAGATGCCTGGGTGTTGTCGGGCAAAACGGTAAGCCGATTCGGCCTTCTCCCGGCATTGGCGGGCTAAGTCGGGATAAAACTCAGTGAGCAGTCGGGAGGCCAATGAAAAGGTGGAGGCATATTTCCCCACCGTGCTGGCTACGCCCGTAGTGGCATTCATGAATTTTCCGCGTTGTTGGGGTTGTCCGCTGCAGAAATAAACGGGGCGTCCGTTGCCAGGTCCATAGCCGTAATCCACTTTGTCGGCTTGGGGAAAGCGCATGCCGGCGTGGTCACGATCGTCAGCAATCTGATTGTAGAATTCTTCGGGTGAGGGATTCATGCGGCAGAGCCAATCTGTACCCCACGCAATTTCATCGATGATGTCGGGAATACCATTGCTGCCGGGTAGTCCATTGCTCTTATAGTGATCGGCAAAGACCGAAGGATTCTGCTCATAAGCCAACATCATTTGATAGATGGCATTGGCGGATGTCGTCACGTATTGCAGACAGTCGGTGGCATCATGCCAACCTCCTCTTACGTCAATGTGTTGCCCCGTTTTGGTGGGGTGATAGACAATGTAGGCATCTTTTTGGTGACAGCTGTCGCGAAGAAAAGGATTGTAACCGCATCGTTGCTGACGCATATAGTTTAATACAAAGTCGGCGGCTCCATCATAAGCGTGATTGGAAATGGCAAAATAAGGTGAGTGTGTATTCCCTACCTTTAAATAATAGGTGCCTTCCTTCTTGAAGTTGCTAAAATCCAATCTGTAGGTTTGTTTCATTTTACCCAACGGACCGGTTGCCCGCACTTTCTTTGAGTGATAAACGCTTTTTCCTGTGAAGTAATCAATCAAGTCGTAATCGTTGACGGATTCATTCTCGTCGCTCATCCATACCGCCACTTTGATGTCCTTGGGCAGGTATCCCAATTGGTTGACTCTGATCCAAGCATTGGCCGAGGCGATCAACGACACGAGGAAGAAAGATAACAATAGCAATAAGTTCTTTTTGTTCATGGTCTCAACTTAAATCTTCTCCCTTGATGCCCAAAGCCGCCATGAGGGAATAGGTAATCACTTCTTGTGAACAATGGAAACCGGTTTGCGGATTGCAGACAAAGAGCGTGATGTCTTTGTCGGTCTTCTTGGGCAGAACTTCTTTTAACCCGTTGCCGTAAGCATCTATATCGGCTACTAATAATAATCGTTTGATTTGTGACGAGGTGAGTAATGTTTCTACGCTTTGAATGTAGAGTTTGTCAATGGATACCAGTTCTTCTTCCACAGGGAAGGATGCACAAGAAAATTCTCCCAAATTGTCCCGGAAAGAATGAGCGTCTACCTCAGTTGCCAATGAGGAGGGAATGAAATTCTGGAGCGTGGCTTTCTGCTTGGAGTAAACGAATAGCACTTGTATGGAATTATTGCCTGGGCGCAGGCCTCCGTCTAATGACAAGTAGTCGCACCAGCGCGAAATCTCTACTTTGGGCATGGGGCGCTCCAATATGCGTTCAAGTTGTACTGATATATCGAAAACAAGACGGTCGGCATAATCCGCATCAATCAAAATGACGTTTTCTTTCCATTGGGTTTGTTGTTCCATCATCTTCGTGAAATTGAATTTCCTGCAAAATTACGAAAAGAAAAAAGGTTATTCATCTAATATTATCATAAGATTTATTGTACTTTTGCAATCAATACCTATCAATTTACTTATAAAACAGAAATAAAAATGGACGTTATTACAGAATTAATCAAACGTGCCCAACTACATAGACAGCGTATAGTACTGCCTGAAGGTAATGAGCCACGTACTGTTCAAGCTGCCAATCGGGCTATCGGTGACAGCGTTGCAGAGATTTATCTTTTGGGAGATCGTGAAGAAATATTGGATTTGGCCCAGAAATATCATCTCAAGAACATCGAGCATGCACACATTATTAATCCTGCCACTTCTGAGTTTCACGAGGAGTATGCTGAGAAATTGGTGGAATTGAGAAAAAGCAAAGGTCTTACGATTGAAGAAGCGCGGAAGTTGATTTCCGACCCGCTCTATTACGGTTGTATGATGATCAAGACCGGTATGGCTGACGGTCAATTGGCCGGAGCTTGTAATGCCACTGCCAATGTGCTGCGTCCGGCTTTGCAGATCATCAAGACCGAACCGGGTATTACCTGCGTATCGGGTGCCATGATTCTGCTTACCCATGCCGCTGAATATGGCGCCAATGGTTTATTGGTGATGGGAGATATTGCGGTAACACCGATGCCTACCGCTCATCAGTTGGCTGAAATAGCTGTTTGTACGGCTCGTACGGCTAAAGCTATCGGTCAGATTGAAGAACCTCGTGTAGCGATGTTGAGCTTCTCTACCAAGGGCTCTGCCAAGCATGAATCGGTAGATAAGGTGATTGAAGCGGTGAAGATTGCTCACGAATTGGATCCGAATCTTTTGGTAGATGGAGAGCTTCAGGCCGATGCTGCCATTGTTCCTACCGTAGCCGAACTCAAGGCACCTCAGTCGAGTGTGGCCGGTCGTGCCAACGTATTGGTAGTTCCTTGTCTTGAAGTCGGCAATATTGCCTACAAATTAGTGCAGCGTTTAGGTCACGCCCAGGCAATCGGCCCAATTCTGCAGGGTATTGCAAGACCGGTGAATGATTTGAGTCGTGGTTGCTCGGTTGACGACGTCTACAAGATGATTGCCATCACGGCCAATCAAGCCATTTCCCTCAAGCAAATCGGATAATGCAGGGATTGAATATTAATCTGAGTAAAAACATTAAGAATAAATAGTATGAAAGTATTGGTTCTGAATTGCGGTAGTTCATCTATCAAGTACAAACTCTATGACATGGACAGCTTGTCAGTAATGGCAGCAGGTGGAATTGAGAAAATCGGCCTTCCGGGAGCTTTCCTGAAAACTAAAAAGCCGGTTGAAGAAAAAATCCTGAACAATATTCCCACCCATGATGAAGGATTAGAGATGATTTTCAAAAGTCTGACTGACCCTGAAAAAGGCGTTCTGAAATCTTTGGACGAAATTGATGCTGTCGGACATCGTATGGTTCATGGCGGAGAGAAGTTCAATCAGAGCACGATTCTTACCGATCAGGTACTTGAGGAGTTTGTGGCTTGTTCCGAATTGGCGCCTCTTCACAATCCGGCTAACCTGAAAGGCGTGAAGGCTGTGGCAGAACTGATGCCCAACATGGTGCAGGTAGGTGTATTCGATACGGCCTTCCATCAGACGATGCCTGATTATGCTTATATGTATGCACTTCCTTACGAACTCTATACCAAGTATCACGTGCGCCGTTATGGTTTCCATGGCACCAGCCATCGTTACGTAGCGCAGCGTGTCTGTGATTTCTTGGGATGCGACATCAAGGACAAGAAGATTATTTCCTGCCATATCGGTAATGGTGCCAGTGTGGCCGCTGTGAAGTATGGCAAGTGTGTTGATACCTCAATGGGTCTTACTCCGCTTGAGGGATTGATGATGGGAACTCGTTGCGGTGATATCGATGCCGGCGCAGTCACCTATATTCAGAAGAAACTCAACCTTGATGCCGACGGCGTGTCGAATCTGTTGAATAAGGAAAGCGGTGTGGCCGGCTTCTCCGGTTTGTCATCCGACATGCGCGAACTTGAAGCTGCCGAGCAGAACGGCGATCCCCATGCCATTCTTACGCTGAAAATGTATAACTACCGAATCAAGAAGTATATCGGTGCTTATGCAGCAGCCATGAACGGCGTGGACATTATCGTCTTCACAGCCGGAGTGGGAGAGAATCAGTATGGTGTTCGTTCGGGTGTTTGCCAAGACATGGATTGGTTGGGCATCAAACTCGACCTGGCCAAGAATGATTCCGTAAGAGGCGAAGAAGCCATTATCTCCACACCCGATTCCAAGGTGACCGTGTGCTTGATTCCTACCGATGAAGAACTCATGGTGGCAACCGATACAATGAATTTAGTGAAAGCTAACAAGTAATCATTGATAACAGGTAAAAGAGAAGCATCGTAATGGGTGCTTCTCTTTACTTACCTCACTATCGGGATTTGAGGACGAACAAGGATGATCATCGTGAATGCGCATCAAGTTCCCTTCATGCAGATTTCTTAAAATACATTTAGACCATATTCCGCCAAACGTTGTAATGTCGTGAACTGGAATATTCTGGATGTAAAGGGAAGATAAAAAGGGCAATGTTTAAAGCTTTTATTTTTTGTTTTAAAAGTATGAAATATCTTGAGAAGCATAAAAAAGTTGCGATTGTTCTCTCTCTGTTTGAAAAGAAATAAGTATTTTTGCCCGCGAATGGGGCGATACTGCGCTTACTAAAGCAGGCGTTCCTCGAAACTGAAAAGTATAGTCCTTTCGATTACAATAACAATACTCAATATAATGGAAAAACTGAAACAAATCAAGTGCGTAAGACTCCTATTTGGTTGTCTATTGCTCGCTGTTTTCTCATTTTCATCCTGCCAGGACAAGGTTGACGAGTCCGACATCTTTACGTTTATGGGAGAAACAGCATTCTCGTATCTTCAGAACAATGAAGATTACACCGATTTCGCGTATATTTTGTCGCGTGTAAAGTTAAGTAAGAAGTCAGAGTCTGAATTGTCACAGTTGCTCTCTGCCCGTGGTAATTACACGGTGTTTGCACCTACCAACAAGGCCATTCGTCATTACTTGGACTCCATTTACGAGACCCCCAATTTTGACATTACCTTGATTTCCGACTCTATTGCCGACTACATCGCCCGTAACTCCATCATCGATAATGGCGATAATGAGGCATACCAGACCACCGACTTCCAGATTGGTGCTTTGGAGAAGACCAATATGGACGACCGTTATATCACCATCGAGTATGATACCATTGCGAACGGTAAGTTGGCCATCATCGTTAACACACGTTCCCGCATCGTTCAGGGTGATATCGAAGTTATCAACGGTTACATCCATGGTTTGGATGCCGTATTGGAACTTTCGCGTGCTACGTTGCCTTCTTTGATTCAGCAGGCTGACAACCTCCACATCTTCTATGAATTGCTCCGCACTACCGGTTGGGCTGATTCCATGAAGAGAGTTCGTGATGAGGATTATGAAGAGAATCATCCGGAATGGGGACGTGACTTGAACGGTAACCTCTCTGTAAGAAATCCGGAGCACAGATATTATGGTTATACCATCTTTGTGGAGACTGACAGTATCTTCAACGAGAAGTGGGGTATTCCTATGCCGGTTCTCGCAAACGGTATCCTTCAGAACTCTGCCGAGATTATGGAAGCCATCAAGCAGCGTTGCGAGGCTGAATATCCTGATGCTACCAATCAAGACATTACCAATGTTGACAATGCCATCAACCGCTTCGTGGCCTATCACTTGATTCCTGCTCGTATTACTTGGGATCGACTCGTGTTCCATCATATTGAATTGGGTTATGCCTACAGTATGCCCGACCAGTTGTCAATTAACTGCTTCGAGTATTACGAGACCATGGGCTCTACCCGTCGCCTTCTCAAGATTACTGAGGGTAAGACCACCGAAGGTAAGCGAATCAACCGTCACTGCACCTACAATCTCAAGGATTACTCAGAGAAAGAAGTTGACCGTCCGGGTATCTTGATTTCCAATACCAACGGTTCTAACCTGAACAACTCAACCAACGGTTTCTATTATCCGATTGATGACATCCTTGTATATGATGAGGACGTTCCAGGAGTAGTATTGAACGAGCGTATTCGTTGGGACATCTCTTCGCTCCTCTCTGAGTTGATTACGAATGGTTATCGTGCCATTTTCGACGCAGGTCAGCATCCGTTCCCGAAGGGCTACTTCGAGCGCTTGACCTTTACTGACGAGACCCGATGTGTTTACCTTCCCTATCAGACAGGTGCCAGCCAGTCGAACTATCAGGCCGATGAGTTCAACATGCGTGGTCAGTACGACCTCACCTTCCGTCTGCCGCCCGTTCCGTATGAAGGTACTTGGGAGCTCCGCTTCTCGGCTTCTTCTAACCCGGGCTTCGGTATGGCTCAGTTCTACTTTGGTACCAACCCGAAGAACCTGATCGCTGTTGGTCTGCCTGTCGACCTCCGTTTGGCTACATCAAGTACTGCCATCGGTTATAGGGCCGATACCGAGGATGAGGATCACAATGAGCAAAACGATAAGGATATGCGTAACCGTGGTTATATGAAACCGCCTATGCACGATGGTATCTCTCGTCAGGGTGCAGTGGTTACTGAGCCGATGAGAAACTCTACCACCTACGCCGGTTACCTCCGTCTGCGTAAGATTATCTGGACCGGTAACGTGAAGCCGTCCGATGTTCTCTACGTTCGCGTGAAGTCAGTTCTGGAGAATGCCAATGCTTGCTTCCTCCTCGACTTGATGGAATGGTGTCCGAAGTCTGTTTACAACGGACCTGAGGGTGAGGATAAATGGTAAATCAGTTTAAGTAAAAAGTTTTTAATCGTCGGTGGCAGCCCAATTGGGCTGCCACTTTTTTGATGGTCTGTGGGCGGGTCGCAGGCGGGTTACTTCTTGGTGCGCGTGCGGCCGGTCCATTTTTCGGGTGGGGCGCAGAGGTCGCGCAGCAGGGAATGGTTGGCGCGGTCTACGGCCGAGTGGTCGAGGGTGGCCAGGTAGATGCGGGTGGTAGCTTCCGACTCATGGCCGAGTGCGTCGCTGATGGTGGCGAGGGGCACGTGGCGGCTGCGTGCGATGCTGGCCCACGCGTGGCGACTGACGTAGGTGGTGAGGGTGATGGGCAGTTGGAGCTGTCGGCCGATGAGGTGCAGGTAGTAGTTGGCGCTGTGGCAGGCTTGCAGATATTGCTTGCGCTCGTCGGTGTCGGGCCGTGTGATGATGGGCAGGAGGTAGGGCGAGTGGTCGGGCGAGGGATGTCGGTTGAGGATGTCCTGCGAGTATTTTTCCCATTTCACCCTGAGTTCCTGTCCGGTCTTTTTGCGCCGGTAGGTGAGGATGCCTTGCCGGAGGTTATCCTTGCGCAGGAAGGCCATGTCGACGAATGACATGCCGCGATTGTAGAAGGAGAAGAGGAAGAGATCGCGTGCCCATTCCATGCGTCGATGTTGGGTGAGGTTGAGTTGTCGGATGCGTTTCATGGCATCGAGGGTGATGGCCCGTTTGCGGGTTCGTTCCATGCCGGTGAATACGTCGGTGAAGGGGTGGTTCTGCGGGGTGAGTCCTTTCCGGACGGCGCGGTTGTAGAGGGCGCGCAGGTTGCGCAGGTAGAAGGAGGTGGTGTTGGGGTGCA
>CALZOH010000025.1 GCA_945827465.1 uncultured Prevotellaceae bacterium | reverse complement strand
GCGTATGCGATACGCCCCTACACCTGTTCGATCATTTCACGGGTAATATGGTGGTCGAATGATATGCACCCACGCTGCCATGAAGGGCGTATGCGATACGCCCCTACACTTGTTCGATCATTTCATGGGTAATATGGTGGACGAATGATATGCAACTTCGCCGCCGTGGAGGGCGTATGCGATACGCCCCTACACATTTTCGTTTATTACATGGGTAACATGATACCTGAATGATCGAAAACGAAATGATAACGCCCAACAAAACACTCCCGGCGAACATGCACCTTCCCTGTCACGAATGCCGTATGCGATTCGTCCTAATAGGGTTGGGGTGGATTTGATGAGATGTTGATGGTGGAATGGTGGGTTTTCAATGGCTCGTGCGATACAAAAAAACAAGGTGGAAAAAGATTTGACTCTTCTTCCACCTTGTACCCAGACCCGGGATCGAACCGGGATGGATTGCTCCACTGGTGTTTGAGACCAGCGCGTCTACCAATTCCGCCATCTGGGCAACACTTTGCTTATTGCGGTGCAAAAGTACAACTATTTTTTTAATCCGAAAAAGTTTTGTGGTAAAAATTTCGATGCTTCCTACCTTTATTACCTTCTTTCGGACCGATTTCGCCGACAGAAGACCTACGTCAGGGATGTGCCGTACTTCACTTCGGCGTCGGTCATCATCCTACGGATCTGGGCTAAATCATCCTTCTTACAGATCATTAAGAGATTGTCCTTCTCGATGACGAGATAGTTTTCGAGGTCTTGCAGGAGCACAATCTTGCCGCTCGGAATGACGACCACGTTGTTTTTGCAGTTATACATCGTGGCATTGGCTCCCATGGTGACGTTTCCTTCCCCGTCTTTGAGTGAAATCTGGTAGAAATCCATCCAACTGCCTATGTCTCTCCATCCGAACGTGCAGGGTTCAATGTAGACATTCTGGTTATGTTCCAACACCAGCATGTCGAAGCTCTGATAACGCATCCGTGGATAGTGATCACGGATGTACGTATGCACTTGATGGGAATTATTTCGGGCTCGTTTCATGTCTATCAACGATGAAATGTCGGGGTAGTCGGCCTCAAGCGCCTTGAATAGGGTCGCGTTATGGCACATAAACAGACCCGTCGACCAATAGAACTCGCCGCTTTCTACAAAAAACCGGGCAAAATCGAGGTTGGGCTTCTCGGTAAAGCTCTTGACACAGACAAAACCGTTTTCCGTCTGCCCTCCTGCCTGCAGATAACCGTAACAAGTCTCGGGCGTCGTGGCTTTCACGCCCAGCACTAAGAAGTTGGGCGAGGTGCTTACAAACTCGAATCCCTGCAGTACTTGTTCCTTAAAGACTTCGTTGTTCAGGATTAGCTGGTCGGCCGGCGAGATCATGAAGTTGGCGTCGGGATCTTTGGCCGTAATCATGGCCGCCGTGAGTGCGACGGCAGGAGCTGTGCTCAGCTGCACGGGCTCGGTGATGATCTGCGAGGGAGAAATGTCGGGCAACTGCTCCCGAACGAGGTCTACATAGTCTTCATAGACGCTGATGTAGATGTTCTCTTCGGGTAAAATATTGCGGAAACGGGTATGAGTCGATTGCAATAGCGTCTTTCCGGTCCCGAGAAGGTCGAGAAACTGCTTGGGACGGTGCTGGTTGCTGTAAGGCCAAAGGCGACTTCCGATGCCTCCGGCCAGAATGATGCAATAATTGTGATTGGTAACCGTCATATCAGAAAGTTTTTATGTTAAGGTGTTCGTAGTTTCAGTCTGAGAATGTTGAGAGAGAAGGGAGGTGCCTGAAAGGTCATCTTCGGAGCGACTCTGTCGAGCGTTTTTTCGGCTTCGGGCTTTACCAAATCGGGCTGTTCCAGGGTGTTTTCGTCGGCGGCCTGCGTCGCTTTGAATTGTACGACCTTGCCCGAAACGGGTTCCAGGCTCGAAAAGTTAAGCACTACGTTGTTGCTTGTGGCTTCCGGGTTGACCAGCTTGACGATGACCTCGGTAGCGTCGTCGTTCAGCGCCGCACAGGCGTAAACGGCCCTGCGTTGGGGCATGGTTGTGCGCAGAATGACTTCGCCATTGATGATACCTTCCACTACATTACCCTTGACTTTCAGTCGCAGTTGGTAGGTTTCGCCACTTTTCACCTTGAACGGAGTCGATCCGTAGGTGGTTTTGTGTCCATCCACGCAGCATTCGAGGGCGCTGGCCGTGTTTCCCCATCCACCTATGTTCCACCAACAGTAATTGTCGCTGTCTCGATAGTTAAACAGGATCAAAAAGCCTTCGTCACCGCTTTGTTTGCGGGCGTTCACGTTGATTTCGTAGTCGCTGAGCGAGAAATCCTGCTGATAGATGGACGTACAGTTCTCGTCGGCGCTGGTTTGGCAGTAGGCCATCTTCGCCACCGTCCAGTTGCCCCTGACGGGCTGCCATTTCTCGGTCTTCGCAGAGTAAGTCTCCTTGGCCAAAAAGTGATACTCCCCGTCCAAGACTGCGAAGTCGGAGAATTGGGCCTCTGTCTTCCATGTACCGATGCCCATTCGCGTTTTCCCCGTCTCCGACAACAGGTTGTTGGATTCTGTTACAGGCAGGACTCTGGCTCCAAGATGGTGGGCGAAGAGCTTTTGGACGTAGTAAGAAGGTGTCACAAAGGCCTGCGAGGCCGTGAAGTGGATCATGTCATAGTCCCACGCCCTGTTACGCTCGTGCGTGAAGATAGGTGCGAAGCTCGACATGACACAGACGTCGGCATTCCGCTCCATGCCCATCATGAAGATAGCCTCGCCCAGCGCGCTTTGAATCGTGCCGTTCTTTCCGTAAGTGCCGTGAGCGTTGGCTGCATACTCTCCGACGTATATTTTTGGCTCGTTGCGCGAGTAAGCATCGTATTTGTTGAAGTTATCTCGCATCCACGAGTGTGAACGGTAGTAATGTTCGTCGACAACATCCACCGGATGTTCATTGCGCCAGCTCGGTGTGTCGGTGCCCCAAGCCTCGACGTTACCTACTATGAGCAAGTTCGGGAAGCGATCGATGATGGCCTTACGGAAGATGGCGTAGCGTTCGGCATAATTCTGGCTGGTCTGGTTGGCTTCGCGCTGATAATTCTCGTTACCCAGTTCGATATAACGCAGTTTGTAGGGAGCCGGATGTCCGTTCTTGGCTCGTAGCCGGCCCATCGGCGTTTGTTCGTCACCAATGGCATACTCGATGGCCTCCAGCGTGTTCTGCACCAAAGGCGCAAGAGAGTCGAGCGGAATGAGATAACGGTGTCCCAGTCCTATATTCACCACAAACAAGGCTTCGGCGTTCATGTCTTCGCACATTTGCAGGTACTCATCATATCCTAAGCCGTCGGTTGAGCGGTAACCCCACACCCGATTCCAGTGTCCCGGCCTTTGCTCGATGGGACCAATGGTCTTCTTCCATTGAAACGCATGCTCGTAGGCTCCGTCACCTTCGACGTAGCATCCTCCCGGAAAGCGGATGAAGGCCGGTTTGGTGTCGAACAGAAGTTGTGCAAGGTCGGGTCGCAGTCCATTCTTCCTATTATTAAAGGTAGGAGGGAATAATGAAACCATATCTAAGTCCACACTGCCTGCTTTGGGCAGGTACACGGCTAATTCTGCATCCGAATCGTCTGCGACGGCCTTTAAGATGGTCTCGAACTTCTTCCAACGAGGACCGATTCCTCTTACCTGCACGCTGCCGCGAGTCTCGCCGCTCTTGCTGACAAGCGCGACGGTGAGCGCAGAGACGTTGCCGCTCGTCGTTCGGGCCCAGAACGACAAGGTGTACACCCTGTTCTTGACGGCGTGGATGCCCCAATAGCCTTCATTCACCACTCCGTTGGGTTGATTCTTCCCCGGTGCGGCCTTCGCAGTCAGGCGCAAAGCCTTCGTTTGAACCGGGTTGAGGAGGTCTTTCGTGATCAACTGCATGTCGACGGCGCCGACCGGACGCCAGGCTTCGGCCGTACGGTCGTTGTCTTCAAAGGAACGGTTGCGAACCAGTTCCGCATAGAGGCCGCCGTCGCCGGCATGGTTGATTTCTTCAAAGAACAGACCATACATGGCCTTGCTGATGGGCGCACCCGGCTTGTCACCGTGAATGGTCAGCACAGATTGAGCGAAAGACAGGCTCGTCAGGAAGAAAGCGAGGAGAGATGTCACGAAATGCGAGTTCATATGAGTTGATTTTAATGCCACAAATATACAAATCATTTTCAAGAAAACCTCTTTTGGGGGAATTTTATGTGGCCATCTTGTCCGGCTTTGAGGCAGTTCACCCTTTCATGAGGTCCGACCTCATCTCGTCGCCACCGTGGCGAGGCGGGCCATCATCTCCACATAGGCCGTTTGGGCCAGGAGCCACCTTTGCCGACGTCCGTCACGGTGTCGTTCGGAGAGCAACCCCGAAGGTTCGCGGTGCTGCCTCCACAGCTCGTCGAGCTCCAGGGCATACCCTTGGATATATTCGCTGGCGTCGCGATGATGACCATATTCTATATAGCCTCTCAACATCACCGCCTCAAACCAAATGTGGTCGAATTTCATGCGCAACGCCCCGTTTTCAGTTCGACGGAAGAAGCGTTGGCCGCAGGCTTGGGCCAACGTGTCGGCTTGGAGCAGATAATCTTGTTCGCCCGTCGCCGCATAGAGCAGGCAGGCGGCTTGCAGCATCTGACCCGAGTTATAAGCGAACTTCGCCCGCCCGATGCTGCCGTCCAGGTTGACGTGGTCGGAGTACAGCCGCTCTTTCCGGTCGTACAACCGGCGTCGTGTCCATTCGTACAGGGCGATCCCCTTCTCCAGATAGGCTCGTCGGCCCGTCGCCTGGTAGAGCTTTAAGGCCATGACGGTGGCGGGAGCATTGCTGCAAGTGTTTTTTGACTGCCGTTTCTGTTCACACCAATAGATTCCGCCGCCGGTACGCGCGTCTTCTCCCGACAACACGAAGCGCCAGACCTCTTCCGCCCGATGCAACCAGGCCGTTGCGCCCGTGACGGCGTAGAGATCGGCAAAATCGATGCCCAACCAGACGTTGTCGTCGTAAAAACGGTCGGCAAGCGGCCTCGTCGGCAGGTAAGAGGCGTAGCCCGAGGGCTGACGCAGGCTGTCGGCATATCGGTCGAGGGCAGGTAGGGTCACATGTTGCAGCCACCGGAGGCCGGCGGCCTTCTTGCCGGCTTCAAACAGGGCCGCACGAGCCGAAACGCTGCCGCTGAAGGGCCACAAATAGCTGTATCGCTTGCCGCCTTTGTCGTCCGACACCAAGTACGTGGCCTTTTGAGTCCGGTTGTCGGGATAATATTCGCTCAATAGGCCCGAATCGTCGTGGGTGAAACAAGTTTGCACCGACTTCATCAGCTGTTCGCTGCGCTGCAACCAGGTCTTGCCGGTCACACGACCTTCGGCGAAGGCCGTTTCACATCCGATACAGCCCAATAACAGGGCCGAAAAAAGCATTTTCTTCATTTCTTTCAGGTGATGATTGTGATGAATACCTGCAAAAGTAGTCAATCATAGACACGCACAAGCGTGAAACACTTCAAAAAAACACGGTCTACATTTGGTACTTCCTCTCGTTTTACGTAATTTCGCCCTCAATTATGGAGGATACTTTCGACATCCGGGCTGAGCAACACGCTACCACCGACAAAGAATACGAGAACGCGCTTCGACCACTCCGATTTGATGACTTCAGCGGTCAGCACAAAGTGGTTGACAACCTGCGTGTGTTTGTAGAGGCTGCCAAATATCGTGGGGAGCCCCTTGATCATACCCTGTTACACGGCCCGCCGGGGTTGGGCAAGACCACCCTGAGCAACATCATCGCCAATGAACTGGGCGTCGGCTTTAAAATCACTTCCGGACCGGTTCTCGACAAGCCCGGCGACCTTGCCGGACTGCTCACCTCGCTTGAACCGCACGACGTTCTCTTTATTGACGAGATACATCGACTCTCGCCCGTGGTCGAAGAATACCTGTATTCGGCCATGGAAGACTACCGCATCGACATTTTGATCGATAAAGGACCGTCGGCCAGGAGCATTCAGATCGATTTGAACCCGTTTACGCTTGTGGGCGCCACCACACGAAGCGGTTTGCTCACGGCTCCGCTTCGGGCCCGCTTCGGAATCAACCTGCACTTGGAGTATTATGATGCAAAAGTGCTCCAACGCATTCTGATTCGCTCTGCCTCCATCCTCAAGATGCCCATAGAACACGACGCTGCAGCCGAGATAGCAAGCCGTAGCAGGGGCACCCCGCGTATTGCGAATGCTTTGTTAAGACGTGTACGGGACTTTGCGCAGGTAAAAGGCTCAGGCCGAATCGACCTCCACATTGCACACGTGGCGTTAGAGGCTCTCAACATCGACAAATACGGTCTGGACGAGATTGACAACAAGATATTGGTCACCATCATCGACAAATTCGGTGGCGGCCCTGTTGGAATCTCCACCATCGCGACTGCAATCGGTGAAGACGCCGGCACTGTGGAAGAAGTCTACGAACCATTCCTTATTATGGAGGGTTTCATCAAGCGCACCCCGCGTGGAAGAGAAGCCACCGAGCTTGCCTACGAACACTTGCAGCGCAGTCGCTTCCATTCCGTGACCGGATTCCCCGGCTTGTTTGATTGAATGCGATCGTTTTCACCCTTTCTTCATGCTCATACTTACGTCTTATGATTTCATACCAGTCTGAAAACATCAAAATGCCGGCTCTGCCGCGTCGGCTCGTCACCGCTTGGCTCAAAAAACTGGCTGAAAGCTACGGAAAACAGGTGGGCGAGATTGCCTACATCTTCTGTGACGATGAAAAAATACTCGAGGTCAACCGTCAATTCCTCCAGCACGACTACTATACAGACATTATCACCTTCGACTACGACGAAGGCGACGTGATTTCGGGCGATATTTTCATCAGTCTCGACACCGTGCGCAGCAATAGCGAGCAGTTTCACACCGATTACGAGCAAGAATTCTATCGAGTGATGGCGCATGGAGTGCTTCACTTGTGTGGAATCAACGACAAAGGCCCCGGTGAGCGAGCCATCATGGAAGAAGCCGAGAACAACGCCCTTGCCCTCTGGCAAACCCTGCGTGGATGAAGCCCGATTCACCCTTTCCCGGCATTGACTTCGCCCTCGAGTCAGACCTGACCGAGGTGTGGTCCATCTATGACTACTATGTACGTCACAGCGTAGCCACTTTTGCCTATGTCACTCCTTCGCCGGAGGAACTCCGTTCAGAGTGGCAGCGCCTCCATCCCTTCTATCCTTACTTGGTTGGGCGGTGGAAGGGGACGGTGATCGGCTACGCTTACGCTCATCCGCACTCGCCTCGCGCCGCTTATCAGTGGACGGTGGAGCTCAGCATCTATCTTGCCCCCGAATACAGGGGCAAAGGGTGGGGAAGGAGGCTTTATTGTTGCCTGATCGACCTTCTGCGCGCTCAGGGCGTCGTGAATGCCTACGTCTGCATCACCCATCCCAATCCCATTAGTGAGCAGTTTCATCACCGACTCGGCTTCACGCCGCTTTCGCTCTGGCCGAAGGCAGGCTATAAAGACGGCCGCTGGCTCGACGTGACGTGGATGCAGCTCACACTCAATCCTCATCCCGACCGGCCCGAACCTCCCTGCGCCGTCTCGGCCCTGCCGCCCGACCTCGTTTTGGGCCTTCTCAGTCGTCACAACAACGTCACTCCATAGTTATGCACCGCTTTCTGCTTCTCTTGCTTGGCTGTATCGCAGCCCTTTCAGGTTTCTGTCGCTCCCTGCAACTGCCCGGACGCGCCTGCCTCATCGAAGGTATTACGTATAAACAGACTCCACAGGGCCCGTTGGCCGTTGATGTTTTCCTGCCCGACAGTGCATCGACTGCCGTCCGCCCTGTTTTCTTGTTCATCCACGGTGGTTCGTGGATGGAACTCACTCGCTCGACCCTGCGCACAGGCTTCCGCAAGGTTGTTCTCGACAGTCTGCTCTGTGCAGGTTATGCCGTTGTGAGTGTAGACTACCGATTGGTCAAGCATGACGGTAGCGTAGCATATCCTGCGCCCCTGTCTGACTGCAAGGACGCCGTCAGATGGATTCGTCGCGAGGCCGCCCGCTACCATTTCGACCCTCAACGCATTGCCGTCGGCGGTTGTTCGGCAGGCGGACACCTTGCCATGCTCACCGCCTACACCCCTGACGAGATGGGACAGGGCGAAACGACGCTGAGCGACTATTCTGCGCGAGTGAACTGCTGCATCGACATCTACGGACCAACCTATCTCGGTTCGCTGCTTCACCCCAATCTAGTCGGTCCGCCCCTGTGGCTGGCCCGACTCTTCTTCTCAAAGAACACGCTTCGCATGAGAGAGGCCCTGTTGCAAGCCTTCACCCAAGAGAGCGGACGCCATCCCCTCCGTCGCAAAAGGGCCTGCCGCTCTTATTCTCCCTTGGAATATACCTCGGGAGCCGTTCCGACGCTCATTCTTCATGGCAACAAGGACAGGGTAGTACCCTTCTCGCAGGCCAAACGACTCCGGAAGGCCCTCGAGAAAGCCTCGGTGAGCTACGAATGGGTGCCGCTTGCGGGCGAAGACCATAGCTTCCCCACCTTGACGAGCGAGGGGAAGGCTTCGGTAGCCGCCCACGTCCGCCGTTTTGCCGACGCACACCTTCGATGACAGGGTTGCACGGCGGCCTCCGGCCTTTTGCTCGTCCCCACATCGTACCCGTTCGGCGAAAAATCACGCCGGTCAGGATGAATGCACACTATCAATTATTTTGATATGTAAAAAAATAGCCTTACATTTGCACGAGAAATCATTCATAAAGATATGTGCAACATGAAGACATTCCTATCAATTTGTCTCGCAACAACCTTTCTTTGGTTCCTGTTGCCGACGCCCGGAGCTGCCCAATACCAGTTTGGTTACCTGAGTTACCAGAAAGCTTTGCAAAGCCTTCCCGAATATGCTACCGCACAATCATCTTTGCGCGCACTGAAAGAGAAGTACGATACCGAGGCCAAGTATAACGAAGAGAAATTCCAGCGAATGTTTGCTGATTTCTTGGCCGGCCAGAAGTCATTTCCCCAAGAAATCCTGCTCAAACGCCAACGTGAGCTTCAGGTTGCCATGGAACAGGGCATGGCATTTCGCAAGGATGCCGAGCGTCAGCTCGGTAACGCCGAGCAAGCCATGATTAAACCGCTCGTGTTGAAGCTGGATAGCATCTTGGGCGAGATAGGACGAGAGAATGGCTTCATATTTATCCTGAACACTGACAACCGGGACTTCCCGTTCATCCATTTACAGGCAGGTAAAGACCTCCAGGAGATAGTCATTGCCCGTATCAACGGTCAGATTATCCCCATCACGTCGGAGACTCCGGCCGAGGGTGAGAACACCACTCCTGCCGAAGCGCCCGCTCCTGCCGAGGGTGCCCCGCAATCTGCTCCCGAACAAGCTCCTACCAGCCAGGAAGGCCAACAATAATGGTTCAACCGTCGTCATTACCCGCCGGTGCGGGCCCCATCGGGGTCTTTGACTCCGGATTCGGAGGTCTTACCGTCTTGAAGAACATTCGAACCCACCTTCCCCAATACGATTACCTCTTCTTAGGCGACAATGCGCGCGCCC
This sequence comes from uncultured Prevotellaceae bacterium, assembly GCA_945827465.1. GTDB lineage: Bacteria > Bacteroidota > Bacteroidia > Bacteroidales > Bacteroidaceae > UBA6382. The sequence continues at coordinate 9,994 of CALZOH010000025.1, read as the reverse complement.
CTTACGGCACGCGATCGTTTGATGTAGTCTATCAATACACCCTGCAAGGCGTTAAAACGCTCTTCGAGAAAGGCTGTCACCTGGTCATCCTGGCCTGTAATACGGCTTCGGCCAAGGCGTTGCGCACCATTCAGCAGCATGACCTTTCGCAACTCGACCCCTATCGGCGCGTGTTGGGCATCATTCGTCCCACGGTAGAGGCCGTGGGCGCCCTGACCCGCACTCGTCACGTAGGCCTGTTGGCTACGCCCGGTACGGTTTCGTCCCAGTCATACGACCTGGAAATCTGCAAACTCCATCCCGACATCCGATTGTCGGGCCTGGCCTGCCCCATGTGGGTGCCTTTGGTCGAGAATTTTGAGTATGACAAGCCCGGAGCCGACTATTTTGTGAAAGACCGGCTCGACAACCTGTTTCAAAAAGATCCGTTGATAGATACCTTGCTGCTAGGATGCACGCATTATCCCTTCCTGCTGCCCAAGATAGAGCGTTACACTCCCGCCGGAGTGCGCATTATCACGCAAGGTGAATACGTGGCCCGCAGTCTGGAGGACTACCTCCGGCGTCATCCCGAAATGGATGCGAAGTGTTCGCGAAGGGGTTCATGCTCTTTCCTGACCACAGAAGATGCCGACAATTTCAATACCACCGCGTGTCTCTTCCTACAGGAGAAGGTACACGCCCATCACATCGTTTTAGAAGAATAAAACCAGGGGCCCGTCAGCCCTCTTTCGGGTCGGCAAACAGCCGACCCCGACGGCGTATGCCCTCAGACGGCCGCCGCCAAGGCCTGATGAATCAGCCAATAGAGATAAGCCGCGAAGAACAAGAGCAGCATCACGCCCTCTTTTCGGGTCACCCTCAGCTGGGTGTATGACATCCACCACAACAACAGCACGCTGAGGAGCAGTGTACCATAGTCGACCCACGTCACACCGGCCAGGCTCAAGGGGGACACCCAAGCCGTGATACCTAAGATCATCAGGATGTTGAACACGTTGCTGCCTATCACGTTGCCCAAAGCCAAGGCCGACTGTCCCTTACGGGCCGAAATGACCGATGTGGCCAGTTCGGGCAACGACGTACCGCCTGCCACAATCGTGAGGCCCACCACCAAATCGCTCACACCCAAGGCACGGGCAATGGCCGAAGCACCGTGGACGAAGACTTGGCTGCCCACAATCAGGGCTGTAAGTCCTACGAGCAACCACATCACCGAACGGCCTACACCGTTGATCTTCGGCGTTTCGGCCTGGTCGGCGTCGCCATCTCGGGCCAAACGAAACGTGTAGAACAAGAACACGCCGAACACTGCCGTCAGCACCACTCCGTCGAGGCGGCTCAGACGTCCGTCCAAACACAGGAACGTGAACAGCAGGGTTGAGGCGATGGTCCAGGGAAGGTCTTTGCGGATTGTGCTGCGGCTGATTTGGATGCTACACAGGGCCGCCGACATGCCGACAATCAGTAATACATTAAATATATTGCTGCCCACAACGTTGCCGATGGCCATTCCGCTCTTGTCTTGCAACGCCGAGACCAAAGAGATGAAAAACTCCGGTGCCGACGTGCCAAAAGCCACTACGGTGAGACCGATGACCATTTGGGGCACCTTCAAACGGGCGGCGAGGGAGCCGGCTCCGTCGGTAAACTTGTCTGCTCCCCACAAGACGGCAGCAATGCCTACTACGGAAAGGAGTATTTGAATCCAAATCATGGTGTTTGTGTTGATGAGGTCAGCCCGGTTACAGAGGGTTTCACCCTAACAGCAATCCGCCTACCGCAACAAAGGCGATGCGTTCACGCTTGTTGCGGCAGGTGGCTGACGCCGTCAATCGGGCTACGAGGCTGACAGGAGGGTTACTTCAGTTCCAAACCTTTCTTGACCATGGCGACTTTGCGGTCACCCTGCAGGGCATAGAGCAGCGCCAAGGCAAATTCGGTGGAATGTCCGGCTCCAATGGCCGTGATGATATTCTGGTCCTGTTCTACATCACGTCCGGTCATGACGTACCCCGTCATCTCGTCCAACGTACTGGTGTGGCACGTCATGCGACGGCCCTGTCCGATGCCGTTGCGGGCGAAGATGGTGGGTGCTCCGCAGATGGCTCCCACTGTACGTCCCGTCGTCACGTAGTCTTTCACGACGGTTGCGACTTCGGGATGGCTGTTCAGGTTCTCGTAGCCGGGGTATCCGCCGGGAAGTATCAACGCATCGCCGTCGTCGAAGTTGACATCTTCCCACAATACATCGGCTTTAACCTCGATGCCCTGAGAACTGGTGACAGACAGGCTGCCGGTGATCGAAACGCTCTCGATGTCGGTGCCGGCCCTCCGAAAAATGTCGATGGGCGTCAAGGCTTCGATGGTCTCAAAGCCTTCGGCTAAAAGCAGGTAAATCTTCATATCTATTCATGTTTAGGTGAATCTATCTCGGTTGTTGGTCCCATCGTTCCCGACGCAGGGGGTAATGACCCCGCATGAACTCGAAATCTTCAGGATGTGCCTTCAAAGCCTCGCTGTCGGCGCAGGGATTGTAGAGCAACAGCGTCTCTTGCTCCCGGTTGAGGGGACGTTCCAGCTCAGCCGGCAAGGGCGGCGGCTGGATGTGGAAGTTGATGGGCAGATGAAAGTGCCGGCAAACGGCCTCTAAGGCCATCTGCGAAGCATGGCTCTTGCCGTCGGCGCTATATCCGGCGATGTGGGGTGTGCCTATCGTGCACCTCCGAAGCAATTCGGGGGAGATGTTCGGCTCGTCTTCCCACGTATCGATCACGGTGGCGCTCACCCGGTCTTCATCCATGGCTCGCAGCAGGGCTTTCGTGTCGACCACACTGCCACGGGCGGCGTTGATCAAGATGGGGCGGCGCTGCAAGAGGCGGAAGAAGCGGTCGTCGGCCAAGTGATAAGAGGGATGTCGGCCCGACTTCGTCAGGGGCGTATGAAAAGTGACGACGTCACAGCGTCGGGCCACCTCCTCCAACGAGACGAAGGGACCGCCCTCGGCCTCCTGACGGGGTGGATCGTTCAGCAAGAACTCGCACCCCAAGGGCTGCAAAGCCTCCATCACGGCCCGACCAACGTGGCCCACGCCCACAATGCCCACGCAGCTCTGCGTCGGGCACCAGCTTCCCTGCCGTTTCAGCACCAACAGCGCGTTGCGCACGTATTGTCCTACCGAAGTGGCATTGCAACCGGGGCAATTCGACCAGGCTATGCCGGCCTGGCGAAGGTAGTCGACGTCTAAATGTTCAAAACCTATCGTCGCGGTAGCCACCATCTTCACCCGGCTGCCACGAAGCAGGGCTTCGTTACAACGCGTGCGCGTGCGTACCACTAAAGCATCAGCATCACGCACGTCTCGGGGCGCAATCTCTGACCCCGGCAGATAGACGACCTCGTCAAAAATCTGGGCCGCCGCATCACGGATGTATGGGATTTTATCGTCAATGACCACTTTCATACAGCGCAAAGATAATACTATGCGTCGAATCAAAGCGCCCACGGACCTGTTTTTTTCAGCATAACGGTCCCGTTTGAGTCCCTTCGACACGAAGAAGAACGCGACCGACTCTTTTTAGATACAATTTTGAGGGTGTCTATAGGAAAAACATTATATTTGCAGACAAATTAACATTCGAGCGTATGAAATTTACAACCTTCAGCCAAGACATTTTCAACGAGGCTATCAATGCTTATCACGTCACTGACAACGTGGACACCCCGATCAGCAACCCTTACGAGGCCGGAACCATTGAGCACGATCTGTATCTCAAAGCCTGGATAGACACGGTACAGTGGCATTTTGAGGATATCATTCGCGACCCCAACATCAACCCGGTCGATGCGGTGGTGTTGAAACGGCGAATTGACAAAAGTAATCAGGACCGCACGGATCTTGTGGAACGCATTGACAGCTATTTCCTCACCAAATATCACGAGGTAGAGCCCCAAGCCGACGCCACCATCAACACAGAGAGCCCGGCCTGGGCCATAGACCGCCTCTGCATCCTCAATTTGAAGATCTATCACATGAAGGAACAGGCTCAACGCGCCGACGCCAGCGCTGACCATCGCGAACGCTGCGCTCAAAAACTCGCCGTCTTGCTTGAACAGCAGAAAGACTTGTCTCAAGCTATCGACACCTTGCTTGATGACATCGCCAGCGGCTGCAAATTCATGAAAGTCTATAAGCAAATGAAGATGTATAACGACAAGGATACCAATCCCGTGCTCTATAAGCAGAAGTAAACTTTCTCCCAATAATATGACACGAGCCTCCCACCACTGGGAGGCTCATGTCATATCTACCCATCCAACCATCGCATGATCATCGATTAAATAGTAAATATGTAGGGGCGTATCGCATACGCCCTCCACGGCAGCGAGGTTGCCCATCGTTCAACCATCATATTACCCATGAAATCATCGAACAGGTGTAGGGGCGTATCGCATACGCCCTCCATGGCAGCGAGGATTTCCATCGTTCAACCATCATATTATCCATGAAATGATCGAACAGGTGTAGGGGCGTATCGCATACGCCCTCCATGTCAGGAAGGATGCCCGTCATCCAACCATCATATTACCCATGAAATCATCGAACAAGTGTAGGGGCGTATCGCATACGCCCTCCATGGCGGCGTGGATGCACGGCCGACGATGGTGATATGCTCGTCGCTATCATTCCGTATTCGCCCACATGAGGGCGTATGCGATACGCCCCTACACCTGTTCGGTTGAAATCTTCGTTTTATTGGTGGATGTGTTGGTTGCATCTCCGCTCACGTGAGGGCGTATGCGATACGCCCCTATACCTGTTCGTTTATTATCTAACCTTTATCGGGTTGAAATTTTATTCTAACAATACCGGTTCCAATATTTCTTCGTCGGCCCATTTTCGCATGTAGAACATCTGATAATGAAGAAGTCCGGGCCATTCCGTCTTGTTCACTCTCTTTGCATAATAAAAGTCGGGAAGACCAAAGTCAAAACTGCGTCCGTAAAGCAGAATGCAGCCTCGTTGATTGTCTATCTTCCACAATCCACCTCCGTGACACGTCTGGTCACCTTCCGGCAGCAGTTCACGGTGAAGATATACATTGCCAAATTTGATTTCACCGTCTAAGGTGATGATGAATTTGTTGTACATTGCTTGGTAGAATATGTTTGGTGGGAAGTCTTTTGCCTCCAATGTGAGTGTCGTTGAGGCTACATCTGCCCTATATATAATATGGATAGGCGTCAAATGTAAAAATCTGGATGGATATTTGAAGGAATTTTCACTTTGTTGAAAATTCGACTAAAACTTTTTTTCTATGAGGGAATTACGTACTACATCTCTTAATAAGAGATACAGATTTACTTCGGCAAAATTACGAAAAAGTCTTATAATGCAAAGAAAAACAGCAAAAAAAATGCAGTATCACTTAGTGCGTCATGATGGTCAAAAAAGTGTGCAATTGTAAAATTATTTGACCAAATGTGTTTTTGTCAAAAAATATTAATGGCTGATTGTTAGCAGTTTAACCTCATTTCTGTATCTCTTATTAAGAGATGCAGTACGTAACAGATTGTAAATAACGAGTAAACATAACTTTAAGTGGTTAATTAATCAATTATTTATCTATTGTATGAAGAAAAAATTCATTAGTGCAATGTTGTTTGGAGCCCTGTTAGCGGTTCCGGCAACGATGTTCGTGTCTTGTAAGGACTACGATGACGACATTACGGAGGTTCGTGGTGAAATTACAACGAGTGCGACAGATTTGTCTTCGCTTGTAGAAGAGAAGATGAAGAATGTTAAGACTGAGATCAGTGCACTGAACGGTCAGCTCACGGCTTTGGAAGAGGCGAGTGATGCTGCTCAGAAGGCGTTGTCTCAGGCAGTAACAGACGCCACCAACGATGCCAAGGGTTATGCCGACATCCAGGCAGCTCAGGCTAAGCAAGCATCTATCGATGCTGCCCGTGCATTGGTGGAGAACGCAGTAACGAAGTTGGAAGGTTCTATGGCCGCCGCTCAACTGATCATTGACGGTCAAGGCGAGAAAATCAATCAGCTTCTTTCTGACGTAAACAACTTGCAGACGAAAGCCGAGCAGGCTGCCGCTATTGCAACCGCTCAGGGCGAGAAGATCTCTGCCTTGCAGGCTGCTGACGCTGCTCTGCAGGAAGGTATCACCGCTGCTCAGAGTCGTGCTGACCAGGCTTACGCTTTGGCCGAGCAGGCAAAGGCTGCTGCTTCAGAAGAGGCTGCTGCCGTATTGGAGAAGGTGACCAAGAACCTCGAGACGGTGAAGACAGAGCTTGCTGCTCAGACCAACATCGTCAGCGAGAAAGCTGCTGAAGCTTTGAAGAAGGCTGAGGACAATGCTGCTGCTATCGAGAAGCAGGAAGCTGCCGTTCAGACTTTGAAGGAAACGAATGAGACCATCCTCAAGCAACTCGGCGAGTCTGCTACCGAACTGAAGGGCCTTATCGAAGGCAACACGGTGAAGATCAACGAGACCGATGCCAAGATTGAAGTAGCCAAGGTAGAAGCTGCCAGCGCATTGCTTCAGGCTCAGACCGAACTGAAGGGCCTTATCGAAGCTCAGAAGGCTGAAATCCTGAAAGACATGGCCACCAAGTCAGACTTGGCCGGTTTGCAGGGTGACATGACTAAGTTTGGCAAGGATATCGCCGACCTCGTGAAGCGTTTGAACGCTATCGACGGTAGCAAGGGTGACATTGAGGCCATCAATGACGAGATTGCAAGCATTAATACTGAATTGGCTAAGAAGGCCGGAACAGATTATGTAGATGGTAAAGTAAGCAGCTTGACCAGTGACATCAATACTATTAAGAATGCATTGGCTGCTCTGGGTGATCCCACAGGCGAAAGCACCGACTTGACCGAATTTGTTCAGAAGATTCAGCAGATTGAGAACAAGGTAAACGCTGCTGCCAAGGCTGCTGACGTATATACCAAGACTCAGGTAGACCAGAAGTTGCAGAGCATCGGTAACCAGATTACAGCTATCGAGAAGGTTCTCAACGGTGAAGGTGAGACCAAGGGCTTGGTAGCTCTTCTGGGCGAACTCGAAACCAAGGTTACCAACATCAACCTCGACATCGCTAAGTTGAACATGGAGCTCTACAACAAGATTATCAATGAAAACGTAGCCAGGTTGATCACCAGCATCATCTATCAGGATGCTGAAGACTTCCAAAACGTATTTGCACAGGTTGTAGCAACAGGCGGTAACGTGGTAGATCCAACTGCTACTAATAAGTGGGTATACTTCCCCTACATGGCTCCCGGATTTACTCATGAAGAACTTCCTGTTGGTAAGTGGAATGTTCAGAAGTATAGCGGTAAAATCTACGTTACTGTTAACCCGATTGACATTGAAGCTGACGGTGTTCCTTTCAAACTCGTTGATAGCAAGAATAACGTTAACAGCATGTATGAAATTTCTGAGATCAATCCTGCAGACGTTCTCATTACCCGTGCAACTTCTCCTAATGGTCTTTGGGCGATGACATTGAAAGCTAAGGAAACCATTTTGGATGCTGCTCCTGCAACTCCTACAGCTCCTAACCGAGTTTGTTATGCTGTAGCTGCTACTTATAAGCAGGCTGTTGTTGCCTTCAATGCAGACAATACCGTTAAGGCCGAGCCGAATATCATTGATAAGAGCATCTATTCTCACTATGACGTAGTGAAGTATCCTGTACGTGCAACTGCTGCCGCTGCCGCTGATTTGCAGCTCAGCGCTCCCGCTGCTGACGCTACTGTAAGCGGTAGTAAGATTCAGTACAGCAAGCTGACTTCTAAACTCAACTTGGGTACAAACAACTTGGGTACAAACAATAGGACGGTTTATAAGAAGTTCATCGAATGTACTAATGTATTGAATGGTTCTGGCGTTTCTGTTGCCGGTGCTGCAGATGCATTCAACGAGGCCAACGCTGACCTGAAAAAGATTTTGGATGATGTTGACAACTACGGTAAAGCTGACGAGATTGACATCACATGTCCTGAGCAGTTCAAGAATCACACCATTACATTGAAGTACTATGTATGGAACTATGATGGAACTATTGCCACAAAGACTCAGGATGTCGTATTTACTCAACCACTTTGGGCAACTGCTACTTCAACCAACCCGTTCGTAGTATCAGCTAACGGCAATCAGACCTTCACTGCTGCCGGTTTCAGCAACTTCGACTTCATCCAGGGTAAGACGTGCTCTAACAACACGAAGTGGTCTCAGGAAGCTGTAAGCTATACCTTGACTGCAGATGTTCAATTGGGCGCTATCTCGTTGGATATGTACGATAATGCAGCGACTCCGAACTTGATTAAGACTCTCTCCGCAAATAGCACAGCAACTGCTTTAGGCTTGACTCAAGCACAGTTGGAGAAGATCAAGAACATGAAGGTAACGGTTTCTTCAACCAACATGAAGTCGAATAAGAAGTACAACGCTACTCTGACCTTCTATGATCAGAATGGTTATGTTGTCAATGTGGTGAAGATTGAGGTTACGATGACCTTACCGAATGTAGCTCCGAAACCGTTCCGTATTCCTGCCGCATTCAAGGATGACAATACTTACGGTTGGGCCGGATGGGATGGTGCCAAGGCTACTTACAACTTGGCCGGTTCTATCTACAATCCTGCAGCCGGATTTACATACAATGGAGTTGCTCATACTTATGTAATCAAGGTTGGTAATAACTTCTCAGGTGCCAATGCTGCTTATGCAATCACTGCTCCGAATCGTGCTGGTAACTTTATAGTATCAGCTCCTGCAAAGGCCGTTGAAAAAGAGTATGCTTACAACATGACTACCGGTATCAACTTCTATGGCTTGGCCAACGATACGTTGTGGAATTGGAGCGGTACGACCGACAATGTCTTCAACCTGAGATTGCTCTCACCGGTTAAGTACTCTGTACAAGGTCGTAGTGAAAGTGGATTGCCTGCCGCTAAGATCACCGACCAGACTGCAATGGAGATCCGCTACGGTAATGGTAATAAGCTGGACATTGTTAGCTCAATGATTACAGCTACCAACCCGAAGACAACAACTCCTATCAGCTATCTTGATGGTGCCGATCCTGACGTTGCAAGCACGAGATTGAAGTTCACCGATGATAGTGACGGTAACAATGCATTGTTAACAATCACTCCTGGAACGACAGCTGGTACCTACACGTTGACATCCAGTGAGACTGTATCATTGCAGGGTGCTACCAATGTTAAATTGACGCTCGAGATTACCGACGTTTGGGGTATCACAACTCCGTTCAACTTCTACGTAACGGTTACTCCGAACTATTAATCAGGCAGACCGTTCATATAGATTAATAATTGGGGAGAGGGGCAAATCTCTCAAGGGGTTATCCCCCTCCCTTTCACTCTGAGCCAAGACCGAAAGGTTCACGCTCCCTCTACTTTAGGATATCGGTTTACATATCACAATAGAGTACACTTGAGAAGAGTGGGTTGTTACAAGCGTGTAGCAGCCCCTCTTTATTTTAATACCCTTTCTATTTGATGAAAGTATGAGACTTCTTTCCTCATGATTTGTTTCGCATCACCGCCGTCATGCAGTGTATGCGATTTTGTTTTTCACCCAACAACCCCAAGATTTCAGCCGAACAAGTGTAGGGGCGTATCGCATACGCCCTGATGTGGGCGGACGTGAAACCAGTACGCGACCCAACAAACCCAAGATTTCAATCGAACAAGTGTAGGGGCGTATCGCATACGCCCTGATGTGGGCGAATGTGAAACCAGTACGCGACCCAACAAACCCAAGATTTCAACCGAACAAATGTAGGGGCGTATCGCATACGCCCTGATGTGGGCGAATACGGAATGATAGCGACGAGCATATCACCATCGTTTAATTTGCATCTTCGCCGCTGTGGAGGGCGTATGCTATACGCCCCTACATATTTACCATTTGTTCGTTGGTGATTCGTTCATTGTTGATGC
>CALZOH010000024.1 GCA_945827465.1 uncultured Prevotellaceae bacterium | reverse complement strand
CGCCGTCATTCCCTATTCGTCCACATCAGGGCGTATGCGATACGCCCCTACAGTTGGCGGCGAAAAACTTACACGAAATGAAGCCATCCATCACCGCATCACCAACAAATAAATGGTAAAAATGTAGGGGCGTATCGCATACGCCCTCCACACAGACGAACCGGACAGACAATGGGGACATTCACGGAAAAACGATGGATTACTCGCCGCCGTCTTTCCCTTTTCGCCCACATCAGGGCGTATGCGATACGCCCCTACAGTTTTTGGCGAAAAACTTTCACAAACCGATGCCACCCATCACCGCATCCTGAGCAACAAATGGTAAATATGTCGGGGCGCAAAGGCATACGCCCTCCATGGCAGGGAATTTGACAAAAAATGGAACTGCTTAAAATGGAATTGATGGGGAAATCTTTGCCGCGTTGCGTGGGAACGAGTCTTTTGGTTACAGAAACGCGCCGCTGACGGATTTGTCCCTTCAACGGCGCGGGTGAATATCAATTTTGAGGAGGGGTTATTCCAAATAACCTTGTTCTTTCAAATCGGTAACGGTTTGCTCCAATTCGGCATACCATTCGGCTCCGAAGCGGGCGATGAGAGGCTCCTTGAGAAAACGATAGACGGGCAGGCGGAGCTTCTTGCCCCGTTCAATGCCGCAACGGCAGATGTCCCAACGGTGATAATTCACCCCAAAGAGTCCGCCCTTGAAGGCTTTGATGCGAAGGGGATAGAGCCAGCAGGAGATGGGCTTGGCTACCGTGATGCGGCCTTCGCGCTGAGCCTTTTCGATGGCGCAAAGGCAGGTGCCTTGCTCGTCATAACACGTGAAGACGCAGTCCTTGCCGCGTACAATACTCGTAACAAGTTCGCCGTCGCAGTCGGTGTAGGCCACTCCCTGCTCGGCAATGACCCGGCGGGCTTCGGGCGAGAGGTCTGCCTCAATTTCGGTCACGATGTCTTCAATCGCCATGATTTCGTCGAGGGTGATGGGCGCTCCTGCGTCGCCTTCAACGCAGCAGGTGCCGCGGCATACGCCCAAGTCGCAGGCGAAAACTTCCTGGAGGCAGTCGGCCGAAAGCAGCACGTTGCCTACCTGAATAATTCCTAAAGATTTTTTTGTCATGATAAAGGGGGAGGGTTAAGATGATTACCATTCAATGGGCGCCAAGCCGTTTTCTTCTAAAAAGGCGTTGGCCCGGGTGAACTGATGGTTGCCGAAGAAGCCTCGATAGGCCGAGAGGGGCGAGGGATGGGCCGACTCTAAAACGAGGTGGCGCCGGCCGTCGATGAGGCGCTTCTTCTCTCGGGCATCCTTTCCCCACAGCAAGAAGACCAGGTGGGGGCATTCCTGACTCACCCGGCTGATAACGGCGTCGGTGAAGGTTTCCCAACCGTGGCCGGCGTGTGAAGTCGGCAAAGAGTCTCTGACGGTGAGCGTGGCATTGAGCAAAAGCACACCCTGACGAGCCCAACGCTCTAAGTTGCCGTTGTCCATGGGTTGTGGGCGGCCCGTGTCGGCTTCGACCTCTTTATAGATGTTGCGCAGCGAAGGCGGCAGGCGCATGCCTTCGGGCACGGAGAAGCTGAGCCCCTGAGCCTGTCCGGGCTGGTGGTAGGGGTCTTGTCCGATGAGCACCACCTTGACCCGTTTGAGCGGGCAGAGATGGAAGGCGCTGAAAATGTGGTCGGGCGTGGGATAGCAGGTGTGGGCGGCATATTCCTGAACGACGAACGAGTGCAGCGCCTCGAAGTAGGGCCGGCACATCTCGTCGTGGAGCACTTGCGCCCAGTCGGCGGGAAGTTGGAAAAAGGTAGTTGGTGAATCCATGGGGTCGGTAAGGATGAATAGGGGAAAACAGAAAAGGCGGGAATCATGAGGGCATCCGCACGCCGCCATCAGAGGCAGCGCCGCCGCGGTTGAAATCGGCACCCGCCGGTTGCTGATAGATGCGGAGGCCGAAGCGGGGCAGCACGGCAATGAGGTGATCGAAGATTTCGTCTTGAATGCGCTCATACTCCACCCATTCCGTGGTGTCAGCGAAACAGTAAACCTCAAGCGGAAGACCCTGCGGGGTAGAGGGCAGCTGGCGCACCATCTTCATCATATCCTGCTTCACGTGGGGATGGCGCTCCAAATAGTCGAGCACGTACTGCCGGTAGAGCCGGAGGTTGACCGGCGCTTCGGCGGCCTGGTCGGCAACCGAAGCAGGCTCGGCGGCTGAGGGGCAGAAGCGGATGGTGTTCATGTCGATAAAAAGGGAACGCTTGATGCGCCGCCCGCCGTTCTCCCACATGCCGCGCCAGTTCTGATAAGAGTCGCTCACCAAGGCATAGGGCGGCAGGGTGGTGATGGTCTTGTCGAAGTTCTGTACCTTCACCGTCGTGAGCGATACTTCAATCACGTATCCGTCGGCGCCATACTTGCTCATCGTAATCCAGTCGCCGGGGCGCAGCATGTCGTTGGCCGAAAGTTGAATGCCGGCCACCAGTCCGAGAATGCTGTCCTTGAAGATCAACATCATCACGGCCGCCGAAGCACCGAGTCCGGCCAGGATGGTCGTGGCGTCCTTGTCGATGAGAATGCTGATCATGATGATAACTCCCACCAGAATGGCGATGAGCTGAACCATCTGATAAATGCCTTTGAGCGGGCGGTGGCGCAGCTTCTCATGATTGCTCGAAAGCTCGTAGAGCGTGGAGAGGAAGGTGCTGATCAGCCGCAGCGTGGTAACGACCAGGTAGATGAGGCAGGCCTTTTGGAGGATGAGCAACAGCGTAGGCGTGGTGGCGAAAGCCATCGGCAGAAACAAATACCAGATGATGGGCGGAAGCAGCCGACTGAAGGCAATGAGCAGCTGGCGGTTGAAGAGGGCCTCATCCCATTTGGCCTTCGTCTTGGCCGTCAGCCGATGGATAAACGGAATGAGCAGCAGGCGGAACAAGCGCGTGAAGAGCAACGTAAACACCAAGATGAGCAGCAGCAGGCTGAGGCGCATCATCCAACTGTAGTTAGTCGGGTCGATGCCTATCGACAGGTAAAATTGCCCAAGGAATTCTTCGATATCTTGCTTCATGGAGGGGAGAATGAACGAAAGAAAAAGATTTGCCCCGAAAGTGGGGATACTTCAGGGGCAAATCAGTGAAACGTATTCGTGGGGATGCTCTCTCAAAAGAAGGGAGAAAAACATCTCGACGAGGTGTTAGTCTTCAATCAGGTTTTTGCCGGTCATTTCCTTCGGTTGCTCCAGTCCCATGATGTGAAGGATGCTGGGAGCCACGTCGGCAAGAATACCGTTCTGAACCTTGGCGTTCTTGTTTTCGGTAATGTAAATGAAGGGCACGGGGTTGAGCGAATGGGCCGTGTTGGGTGTGCCGTCTTCGTTGACCGCATGGTCGGCATTACCGTGGTCAGCAATGATGATGGTTTCGTAGCCGGTCTCGTTGGCAGCAGTCACCACATCCTTTACGCAGCTATCGACTGCCGTGACGGCCTTCTCGATGGCGGAGTAGACGCCGGTGTGGCCCACCATGTCGCCGTTGGCGAAGTTGACCACGATGAAGTCGTATTTGTTGGCGCGGATGCTTTCAACGAGCTTGTCCTTTACCTCGTAGGCGCTCATCTCGGGCTTGAGATCGTAGGTGGCCACCTTGGGCGAAGGAATGAGGGTGCGCTCTTCGCCCTCGTAAGGAGCTTCGCGACCTCCGTTGAAGAAGAAGGTAACGTGAGCGTATTTCTCGGTCTCGGCCGTATGGAGCTGGCTTAGGCCCTTAGAACTGATGTATTCGCCAAGGGTGTTCTGAACGTCGCTCTTGGGGAAGAGAATGTGAACGCCGGTGAAGGAGGCATCGTAGGGAGTCATGCAATAGTACTGCAGGTCCTTGATGGTGTGCATGCCTTCTTCGGGCATATCCTGCTGGGTCAGCACTACGGTGAGCTCTTTGGCGCGGTCGTTGCGGAAGTTGATGAAGATGACTACGTCGCCCTCTTGAATGCGTCCGTCAACATTTGCGTTGATGAGCGGCTCCATAAACTCGTCGGTATTTTTGTGCTCCTCGCTGTCGCTGTCGTAGCAGAACTGTACACCTTCTACCATGTCGTCAACTTCTTTTCCCTTCCCGTTGACCAACTGGTCGTAAGCAACCTTTACGCGGTTCCAACGCTTGTCGCGGTCCATGGCGTAGAAGCGTCCGATGATGCTGGCAATGGCAGCATCGTTGGCCTCGCATACCTTGGTAAGTTCTTCAATGAAGCCTTTACCGCTCTTGGGGTCGGTGTCGCGGCCGTCCATGAAGCAATGCACAAAGGTGTTCTTCAGACCGTAGCTCTTGGAAATTTCAATGAGTTTCTTGAGATGGTCAATGCTGGAATGTACGCCGCCGTTGCTGGTGAGTCCCATCAAGTGCAGACGTTTGCCGGTTCGCTGGGCATATTCGTAGGCATTTTTGATTTCGGGATTCTCCATGATGCTGTTGTCGCGGCAGGCACGGTTGATTTTCACCAAATCCTGATACACTACGCGGCCGGCACCGATGTTGAGGTGACCTACCTCAGAGTTGCCCATCTGTCCGTCGGGCAAACCTACATTCTCGCCACTGGCTTCCAATTGTGAATTGGGATAAGTGGTGTGGAGATAGTCTAAATAAGGTGTTGGGGTATTCCAGATGACGTCGGCTTTGTCGTGATGGCCGATTCCCCATCCGTCAAGAATCATTAAAAGGGCTTTCTTTGCCATAATTGTTTTCTGCTTAATTGGTTGATTTGCGTGCAAAATTACGAAAAAAAGCAGTATGCGTGTTTGCCTTCATATGAGTTTTTGTGGAGCGCAGAGTGCAGAGCTACTTGCGGTGATAAGAGCGCAGGCTGAAACCTTTGACGCGCAGGGCGGCGTTGAACGTGCCTGGAACTTCCCATCCGAAGTTCATACCGGTGATGACGAAGTCCTCCCGGCTGGAATGGACGAAGAGGCCTTTTTCGTGCAAGACGCGGAAGGCCTCGTCAATGTAAGGCAGTAGGTCTACTTGAAGCCGATGCCACCGCCGGTCGGTAAAGCGGATGTCGCCCCACAGCTTTCGAGGCGGAAGTTGGTAGATGTACATCTGCGTGCCGATGTCCCAACTCACTACCGGTTCTTCGCTGAGGCGTTCGTAGCGGTAATCGAAGCTCTGGATGCCCACCCAAAGGCAGAGTCCGTAGTCGGCCGAAGCCCGGTTGGTGTTGCGGATGTAGAGGTAGAAGGGCGATTGGGCCGTATGGAACGAGGGGTTGTATTCTTCCGGTTTCATGTGGTTGACGCAATAGGCGAGTTGCATCCGGTAGCTCAGGATGAGTCGCTCCAGCGTTGGGTCGTTCAGGGGGAGGGGTTGCGGAAAATCCTGTTGGATGAGCAGGTGGGGCCATTGCTCGCCGTCGCGGCGCGGATGCAGGTATTCGCGGTCGGTTCTGATTTCGAGCGTCAGGATGCCGTGGCGGTCGAGCGAGACGCTCTTACCTGCATTGCGATAGGTGAGGCCGGCCGCTGTGTGACGAGGGGGTTGATGCGCCAAGTCGTATCGGCTCCACCACTGGCACGACTGCCAGATGGGCCGCGCAGCCGACGCCTTGAAGCGCAGCGTATCTGTGTTGGTCTTCTCGAAACCGCCGCCTTCGTTGACGGTATAGGGACTGAGGGGCGAAAGGGCCAGCCCGTAACGAAACTCCGCATCGCCCATCCACTCCCGATGAGTGGCCGTAGTTGTGCGGGCAAAGGTGCTGCTCGCTGAAAGAAGGGCGAGGAAAAATGCAAAGAGTCGGAGGATGGTGTGTGGGGTCATGTGTTGATAGGAAATAAAAAGAGGCTCGTTGAAGCCTCTTTATGTTTTGTACTCGAAGCGGGACTTGAACCCGCACAGCCATCACTGGCCAAGGGATTTTAAGTCCCTCGTGTCTACCGATTCCACCATTCGAGCAACCTGTGGAGCGGAAAACGGGACTCGGACCCGCGACCCCAACCTTGGCAAGGTTGTGCTCTACCAACTGAGCTATTTCCGCATGTCAGGCGCGCTCACTCGCGCTAAAGCGTTGCAAAATTAAGCATTTTCTTCTTTTCCTGCAAATGCTTCGACGGCTTTTTCGCGTTTGGGCGTTTGCAGAGGTGCTTTCGGCCAAGGTCAATTGTTGACAAGCAGGGTGTTCGAGCCGTTGTAAAAAACGCGATATTGAAAGAGTTTCGTTCCCCGCTCTTCGCAGGAACCATTGTCGTTGAGATTATAAGTGCGCTGACAACGTCCGCAATGTACTTTCCCGAATTCCTGCAAGGTCAGGGAGCGTGAGATGTTGCTGTCTTCGTAGCAATTGGGGCATACCAAGTCGTAGCAGTAAATGCTCATCTCGCCGGTAATCATGTCGGGATTGTTGGAGTGGCCGACAATGAGCCCGTTGATCCAGACCCACTTTTTGTAGAGGTCGGAACTGGTGACGGGGTCGGAATAACTATTGGTGAGACTGTTGAAATAGATGTTGCGGCCGTCGCTTTGTATGGTGCAATACTCTCCGAGTCCGGTAAGGGCTTTTTGGAGCGGATCGGCGGTGAGCACTTTCTCGTAGAGGAAGTAGGCTTTGTATTTGGAGTAGAGATTTTCTACATCGCCTTGGCTGCAGGCGGTTGAAACGAGCAGCAGCGTAATGGCGGCGAAGAGGCGGCGCAACTTTGTTTTCATCTCCGATGGATTATTTGCCCAAAAGATGGTCGACGGCTTCTTGCGTTTGCTCGAAATGGAATTCGCGGAGGATGGCGTCCATGTGTTGGGCTATTTCAGCATTGCAAAGATTGCCGATGCTGCCTTCGTGGGTGTGGCGGATGTTTTTGTCGGGGGTGAACCGGCCTGCTTCAATGTCGAGTCCCACTTGTTTGTAAGCATCGCGGAAGGGGGTGCCGGCGTAGACGCGGCGGTTGACTTCTTCTACGCTGAACATGGCGTTGTAGCGCTCGTCTTCAAGGATGTGCTCGTTGACTTTCATGCGCTCGATGATGTAGGTGGCCATGTCGAGGCAGTCGTAGAGTTCGCCAAAGGCCGGGATGAATACTTCTTTGATGATTTGCAGGTCTCGGAAGTAGCCGCAGGGCAGGTTGTTCATGATGAGCAGTATCTGATTGGGGAGCGCCTGCAGTTTGTTGCACTTGGCCCGAATGAGTTCGAAGACGTCGGGGTTCTTCTTGTGGGGCATGATGCTCGAACCGGTGGTGCATTCGTCGGGCAGTTTGACGAATCCGAAGTTCTGTGAGTTGTAAAGGCAGGCGTCGTAGGCCATCTTGGCCATGGTGCCGGCGATGCCGGCCAGGGCAAAGGCTACGTTGCGCTCGGTTTTGCCGCGACCCATTTGGGCGTAGACAACGTTGTGGTTGAGGCCTTCAAAGCCCAGCAGGCGGGTGGTCATGGTGCGGTTGAGAGGGAAGGACGAACCGTAGCCGGCGGCGGAGCCTAACGGATTGCGGTTGGCCATGCGGTAGGCGGCTTGCAGGAATAGCATGTCGTCGGTGAGGCTTTCGGCATAAGCGCCGAACCAGAGCCCGAAGCTGCTGGGCATGGCTACCTGCAGGTGGGTGTAGCCCGGCATGAGGATGTGTTTGTTGCGCTCGCTCTGCACTTGCAATTCCTCAAAGAGTTTGTGGGTCTTTTGTGCCACTTGCTTGAGTTGGTCGCGGGTGTAGAGCTTGAGGTCTACCAATACCTGGTCGTTGCGTGAGCGTCCGCTGTGGATTTTCTTTCCCATATCGCCCAGTTGGCGGGTGAGCAGGAGTTCGACTTGCGAGTGTACGTCTTCTACGTCGTCTTCGATGCGGAAGTTTCCGTTTTCGATGTCTTGGTAGATGTGGCGCAGCTCGGCGGTGAGGGTGTTGAGTTCTTCGGCCGTGAGCAGTCCGATGCTTTCGAGCATGGTGATGTGGGCGATGGAGCCCAATACGTCATAAGGAGCCAGAAAGAGGTCCATCTCGCGGTCGCGTCCTACGGTAAAGCGGTCAATGTCGGCGTTGACCTGTACGTTTTTTTCCCAAAGTTTGTTTGCCATGACGGTGATGAGAGGGGGTTAATAGGGGAGTGAGGCCAGGATGTCGGCCATTTTCTCTACGCCTTCCTGAAGGTGCTTGCCTGCCATTTGGCGGAGGAAGAAGTTGAGTTCGGCGCGCAGGGTGATGCGCATCTTGCAGGTATAGCTGTCAAGGGGTAGCAACTGTATCCAGAGCGTGACGGGTATGGGGGTTCCTTGTCCCTCGAACTTGATGGTTTTGGGTTCATCGCGCTCGACGATGCGCAGGCTGATGTTGCCCAGCGGGGTGCCGCCTATGGTGAGCGAGTCACGGTCAAACTCCAGTTGGTCGAGCTTGTCTTTCAACTGGCTGAACTGTTCTCCCAGTTTTTCCTGATTGTGTTCGCGGGCCATTTCCTTCAGGCGTTCTTCGGCTCCGGGTTCGCTCAGGCGGTCTTTTACCGCTTGCAGGTTGGTGAGGTCTGACAGTTTCTCAAAAACGGCGAGTTGGGGATGGGGGATGGTTTTGATGTTGCTTACGTAATCGGAGTTACTCATGTCAGTTTTTTGCGGATGTTGCGGTTGATGATGCGATTATTTTTTCCAGTTGGCCGGGTCCTGACGCCATTGATGGAGCAGGGGTACGTCTTCTTCTTTGATGTAACCGGTGGCCAGTGCGCTCTCTACTACTGCCTGATAGTTGGTGAGGGTGATGAGCTTGACGTTGGCTTTCCGGAAGGCTTCTTCGGCTACGGGGAATCCGTAGGTGTAGGCGGCTACCATGCCGACTACTTCGCAGCCCTTATTGCGCAGGGCTTCTACGGCTTTCAGACTGCTGCCGCCGGTGGAGATGAGGTCTTCGATGACTACTACCTTCATGCCGGGGTTCAGCTCGCCTTCGATGAGGTTTTCCAGGCCGTGGTCTTTGGGTTTGGAACGTACGTAGGCAAAGGGCAGTTGCAGCTCTTCGGCCACGAGGGCTCCCTGTGCAATGGCTCCGGTGGCTACGCCGGCGATGGCGTCGATTTCGGGGAAGTTCTCGAGGATGATGCGACTGAGTTCTATCTTGATAAAGGAGCGTAGCGTCGGGTAGGCGAGGGTCTTGCGATTGTCGCAGTAGAAGGGTGAGAGCCATCCGGAGGCCCAGGTGAACGGATTTTCAGGTTGCAACTTGATGGCTTTGATCTTTAAAAGCTTTTCTGCGAAGATGGTTTCAAGTGTCTTCATTGGAATCTTTTCTTTTGGGTTATTTTACGATGTTGCAAAGGTACTACTTAATTAAGAATTGGCTGTTGGAGGCTTTGACTTTTTAGGGCTTAATTGCGTAACTTTGCACCGTTTTTTACACATGATGTAGCATGAGTCTGAAGAATATTCTGAAGAATTGGACGCTGTTTGTGTCGATGGCAACGGGTACGCTGCTTTATCTTTTGTTTTCGCAGATTGAGGCGCTTTCGGGTGCCGCCACGGTGCTGGAACCTGTGGTGCGCGAATTGCTTCCGGTGGTGATGTTCCTGGTGTTGTTTGTTACGTTCTGCAAGGTTGACTTCCGCAAGATGCGGCCGGTGGGCTGGCATGGGTGGATTGGCTTGGTTCAGCTCTTGCTGGTGGCCGGCGCGGTGGGCGTTATTGCGGGCCTTCGGCCGACGGGCAGCCGGCTGGTGCTGATGGAGGCAGCGCTTACGTGTGTGATTGCCCCCTGTGCGTCGGCGGCCCCGGTGGTGACGGGTAAGCTGGGCGGCGATTTGTCGGCGATGACTACCTATACGTTTATTTCCAACTTCGCTACGGCTTTCTTGATTCCGCTCACGTTCCCCCTGGTCGACCCTTCGATTGAGATGAGTTTCTTCCAGTCGTTTTGCCGCATTTTCTATCGAGTGTGTACGGTGTTGCTCGGTCCTATGCTGCTGGCTTATGTGGTGAAGCATTATTTCCATCGCGTTCACAGGGTGGTTTTGAGTGTGCGCGACCTTTCGTTTTATCTTTGGGCATGCTGCCTGGCCATTGTGACGGGTACCACGATTCGCAACATTCTGCATGCCGGCACCTCCGCTCAGGTCTTGCTGCTCATTGCCCTCTTCAGTTTGCTACTCTGTTTGTTGCAGTTTGCCGTCGGCCGTCGTCTGGGCCATCGTCTGGGCTTCGTGGTGGAGTGCGGTCAGGCCATGGGGCAAAAGAATACGGCTTTTGCCATCTGGATTGCCAGTTCTTATCTCAATCCACTCTCGTCGGTGGGCCCGGGCTGCTATATTCTGTGGCAAAATATCATCAATAGCCTTCAGTTGTGGCGTTACGGCCGCAAATAATGTCTATTTTCAAAAAAAGAGGCATGCTTGCGGAAAGTTCCGCAAACCCCGCACGCTTGAGTGAGCTTGCGGAAAGTTCCGCAAACGCCCCGCACACTTGCGACAAGCTTGCGGAAAGTTCCGCAAACGCCCCGCACACTTGCGACAAGCTTGCGGAAAGTTCCGCAAACGTCCCGCACACTTGAGTGAGCTTGCGGAAAGTTCCGCAAGCAAGCCCTTTTTGAGATTTTTCATGTGGAATGATGCCGAAAAGGGAACGAAGTTCGTCTTTCCCTCTTCTCTGACCGCCGGAATGGTATCTCGGTTGTCCCCCTTACAAACAGAACTTCTCCCTTCGCGGGCCTATTATATATATTAAATGTATAAAGGCGCGTAAAGGGAGAAGCGAGGTAGATTGCGGGACTTTTACAGGATCTTTCCGTCGAGGTCTACATAAACGGCGTTGTGGTCGGAGAGATAATGTCCGTTCCCCAGGTTGCCGTCGTGGATGTATGCCTTCTTGACCGTGAGGTTGGGTGTAATGAAGATAAAGTCGATGATACTTCCTTCTTCGTCTTTCACCCTTCCCCAATTGTTCCAAGAAGATTTCAGTCCTACGCGTTTGGGTGCGCTGAGGTAGGCATCATCAAGCAGGAAGAATCGGTTGCGCATGGTCGAGTAGGCTGCATCTTCTTTTGTTACGTTGAAGTCGCCCGTTATCATCATGGGCAGGTCGTTGGCAATTTGGCTCAACTTGACTTTGATGAGCATGGCACCGTTGGAGCGTGCCTGTACGCCCATGTGGTCGAGGTGGGTGTTGGCATATACAAAGCTGTTGCCCGTTTTGATGTTTTGCAGTACGGCCCATGAACAAACGCGGCGGCAGGCGGCGTCCCAACCCATGGAAGGCACTTCGGGCGTTTCGCTCAACCAGAAAGTGCCGCTCTTGATGAGGCGGTATTTCTCTTTGTTGTAGAAGACGGGGCTGTATTCTCCCTTTTCCTTGCCGTCGTCGCGGCCAACACCTACGAAGGCATACTTGTCGAGATGTTGGGTAAGGTCGTCCATTTGAGTTTTGGTGGCCTCTTGTACGCCAAATACATCGGGCTTTTTGCTGGCAATGAAGTCGCAGACTTGCAGGCTGCGGTTGGTCCAGATGTTATCGCCGTCGGCGGTGGTGAGCAGGCGAATATTGAAGGTCATCACACGAAATTTGCGTGCGTGCAGGTTGTCGGGCATACACAGAAGCAGTGCAGCCAGACTGATGAATGAATACAAAAGTTTTTTCTTCATGGTGATGTATAATTGAGTGATTGTATTTACTTGACAGTTTCAAGCATGAGGTCGATGGCGCGCTTCAGCTGTTCGTCGTCGCCGCTCATCATTTGCTCCGGTGTGATATACACTTCCACGTCGGGGTCGAGTTGCTGGTTCTCGAGCGGCTTACCGTTCATGTCAAGGCAGTTGACCTGAGGCAGACCGATGGTCAGGTTGCCGCCTACGTTCTCCCACCAAACGGCGGTCATCGTTCCGGCAATGGGAGCACCCACCAGCTTGCCCAAGTTCAGGGCCTTGTACATGGCGGGGAATCCATGAGCGTTGGAGTAGCAGTTCTCACAAATCAAGACGCACGACGGGCGGTTCCAGCGGTTGAAGGGATCGGGACCGAGGTCTTGACCGCGTGAATTGTAGTTCTGGAACTGTTTTCCGCTCAGCAGAATGCCCAGGTCGGCGTGGAGCCAGCCGCCGCCGTTGTGGCGTTCGTCGACGATGAGCGCCTTACACTCGCGGTTTTTGCCCAGCACGTCAGAGAAGACCTTGCGGAAACTCTGGCTGTTCATGGCCTTCACGTGTACGTAGCCGATCTGACCCTTAGAATATTCCTTGGTGAACTGAATGTTGCGTTCCACCCAGCGCTCGTAAAGCAGATCGAAGAGCGTGCCGCGGCTGGTGGCCTTGACAAACACCTCCTGCTGGTTCTTTCCATTCTCGTCGGTGAGCGTGAGCAGCAGCCACTTTCCGGCCTTTCCGGCCAGAAGTGGGAAGTAGTCCTGCCCTTTGGCAATGGGCTGGTGGTCGATGCTCTTGACAATCATGCCGGCCTTGATGTTGCCTTCCGGCAGGTCCATCGGACCGTCTTTAATCACTTCGCGGATAAGCAGGCCGTCGCCTTCGTAATTCTGGTCGAAGATGGCGCCCAGTTCAGCTGTTGCCGGATGACCGTACGACGGACGGTAGCGCAGACCGGTGTGTGAGCAGTTGAGCTCGCCGAGTAGTTCGCTAACCATTTCGCCCAAGTCGCGGTTATTGTCAATCTCGGGAAGGAAGCGGCGGTAGTGGTCAGACAGAGCAATGAAGTCGATGCCGTGATAATTGACATCGCAGAAGCGCTCCCTGATTTGGTTCACGCAGTGCTCGTAGATGCTCTTGCGGCTTTCCTCAGCTTGCGAAACCACTTCGGCCGAGAAGGGCAGGTTCTTGATGCTGGCATTCGAGAGCGTAAGCTTGCGCAGACTGCCGTTGCAGAGGTAGAGGTTCTCACCCTTCTTGTCGGGGATGAAAGAGCTTGCGCTCAGTCCCTTGCTGACGATGCGTGTGGAGTTCTCTTCCAAGTCGTGCAGCCACAAGTCGTATCCGCCCTCAAAGCTGGCCAGGTAGTAGAGCTTCTTGCCGTCGGGAGTGAGATACATGCCGCCCAGGTGAGAAGAGTTGATGGTAAGGCGTCGCACGCGCTTGTCGCAACCTTCGAACACCAATTTCAGGGGAGCCGTGGTGCTGTCTTTCTTCTCAGCCTTTTCGTCTTTTCCCTTGTTGTCCTTGTTATCCTTACCGTCCTTACCGTCTTTCTTATCTTTCTTGTCTTTTTTGTCCTTCTGCTCGGTAGAGTCCTTGGCCGCCTTCATGCGTTCCTGATAGAGGGCGCGGTCTTCCTTGTTGAGCTTGGAAAGTTCGTAGGCTTCCTTGTCCAAATACATGATGTAGACGTCATCTTCAGCTCCCCAGCTTCCGTGACTGCGATAGCCTGCGCGGTCGGAAGCCCAGATGATGGCCTTTCCGCCCAGGGCCCATTGGGGCTGCTTGTCGCTATATCCGCTTTGGGTGAGGTTGATGATTTGCTTACCGTCGATGCTTACGGCAGCAATGTCGTCATTGTTCCAGCGGCCGCCGCCGATGTAAGACGTCAGAATCCAGCGGCTGTCGGGCGACCAGCTGAAGTCCATGTCGCCGTCGGCGTAAGAGAAATTATATTTGGCGGGCAGTACCACGTCAATCTTCTTGCTCTTCACGTCGTAAACGCGAATCTCGGTGCGGTTGGCCAAGAAGGCAATCTTCTTGCCGTCGGGCGAATATTTGGGCAGGAAGTAAGGCTCTTTGCCGGTGATGAGCGGCTCTTCCTTGACGTCGGTGGCGTAAGTAAAATTCTTGTCCTGCTTGTTCTGGAGCTTCATGGCATAGATATTCCACGAGCCGTCTCTTTCGGAAGCGTAAACAATGGTACGTCCGTCGGGGCTGATGCTGGGATGACGCTCAGCGCCGGGAGTAGTGGTGAGGCGCTTGGTGGTGGCGTAGTCCATGGTCTTGGTGTAGAGGTCGCCTTCAACGATGAAAGCAATTTCCTTTTCGTCCTTCGATACGTCGAAGAAGCTGGCGCCGCTTGAAACCGTGCGGGGCTGATGGTGGTATTCATCATTGTCCATCACAATGTCGATGTTGACCTTCTTGGGCTGTCCGCCTTCGCTCATGGTGTAGAGCACACCGTCCTGCGAGAAGCAGAGTGTGCCGTTGTTGGCAACGCTCAGGTAGCGCACCGGGTGGTCCTTGAACTTGGTGACTTGCTTTCCCTTTTCGCCCGGGGCGGCAGCTTTGAAGATGTTCATGTTGCCGTTCTCCTCGCTCAGATAATAGTAGGCCTTGCCGTCGGGAGCCCAAACCGGGTTGCGGAACTCGCAGTTGTCGGTAGTAATCTGTTTGAAGGTGCGGTTCTTCGGGTTGGCTTGCGTGAGGTAGAGGTCGCGGGTGACGGGCGAGCGATGGTGCTTGCGCCATTCGTCTTCGTAGCCTTTTACGTTCTGATAAAGCAATTCTCCCTGCTTGTTGATGGAAATCTTTTCCATAGCCACCACCGAGAAAAGTTGCGGGCGATGTCCCTCGGTGTCGACGCTGTAGACCTGCGAGAAGGCTCCCGGAAAATAGATGTCGGTAGCGGTAGGTCCGTAGCTCGACGTATAGAGCACGTGCTGGTTGTCGAGAAATCCTTCAACTGTCTCGTTGGCCGAATGAGTGGTCAGGCGTTTGGGCGTACCTCCGTTCTTGGAGATGGTAAAGACGTCAAATCCTCCGCAGCGATCCGACGAGAAAGCAATGGTCTTTCCGTCGGGCGACCAATGGGGATAGCCGTCGTAAGCCGTGTTGGACGTGAGGCGGGTGGCTTGACCGCCCTGTGAAGATACCGTGAAAAGGTCTCCCTTGTAGGTAAACACGATGGTGCTTCCGTCGGGTGAGATGGCGCATGAACGAAACCAGGTGACACCCTCGTTGGCCATAGCCGGGATGCACAGAATGGTGCACAAGATGAATAAATATTTTCTCATGATAAAATGAATAGGTGTATTTAAAAATTGAGTTGATAAGGCAGATTGAAGTTTTTTTGGCGCGGCTTCCAGAAACGGTTGCGTGCCGTCATCACCCATTGTTCGCATTGCTGGGCGTCAGCTCCGCGAGCCTTTGCATATTCGTGCGCCAGGAAGCGGAAAAATTCGGGCTGTCCCCACAGGCGGGCAAAGTTGCTGCAGCCTTTGGCGATGCTGACAGGACCGAACTCCATGCGATTGATGTCGACAATGGAGAAGTGCCACTCACCGTCCAGTTGGTCGAAGAGAATGTTACCCGGTGAATAGTCGCGGTGGTAAATGCCGGCTTCGTGCAGTCCTGCCGTGAAGCGGGCGAAGGCCCGAAGCACTTCCTCATGATCGCTGACGCGGGCGTCTCCGAATTCGTAGAATCGTCTGCGGTAGGGGCATTGCTCGCTGATGAAGTAACTATAGTCAATGAGTCCGCCGCGACGCTCCTCTGCGTAGGCCACCGGAGCCGGAGTCTCGAATCCGGCTGCCAAGACGCGTTCGGGATATTCAAACGCACGGCGCCCTTTGGGCTTGCGCACGAAGGTGTAGACAAAGCGGTTAAAGAGCGACGGCCGATGGTAACGCTTCACATTCCACGCTCCGCTTGAAGTCTCAAAACGCTTGATGCAGTTCCTGCCGGCATGAATCACATCCTTGCCGGCTTCAAAACCGGCAAGGATGCGCTCTATGTCAGACTGTCTGTTGCGGTAGCGGGGAGAGAGAAGAAGAAGGTTACTCATAACGCGGTTGGTTTATTCTTCGGGTTTCTGTTGTCGTTGGCGTTTCCATCGGTTGTGCGTCCAAAGCCAGTAGGCCGGTTCCCGTTGGATGTTCTCTTCCAGCAAGTGCATGTATTGGGTAGTGAGCTCTTCGTCTTTCGTGCTGCAGGCATCGTTGGTCATGAGCTTAAACGTGCAGTGATAGTACCCGCGGCGGGTGCGGGTCATTTCTCCGTAATATACGGCGGCATTCACCTTCTTGGCAATGCGCTCGGTGCCGGTGAATACGGGAGTGTCTTGGTGCAGAAAGTTGAGCCACTTGTGGATGTTGATCCAGCGGGGAGTTTGGTCGGAGATGAATCCGATGATGGCTTTCTCGTGGTGCTCCTTATAAGTGACGATATGACGAATCGATTCGTTCTTCTTGATGTTGTCTCCACCGTAGCGACTGCGTATTTTCAGGAAGAGCTGGTCGAAGGCATAACTCTTGAGGTTGCTGTAGAGTTGGGCGCAGTGTATCTCTTTGGGCACCCACCATTGCAGCGATGCGACATATTCCCAGTTACAGTAGTGGCCAAGGTAGATAAATACGAGGTCGTGCTCGCGGAATGATTTGTCAATTTCTTCGAGCCCTTCAAAGGTCATGCGCTTCATGATGTTCTTCTTGCGCATGGTGAGTAGTTTAATGTTTTCTACGATATAGTCGCAGAAGAATGCGTAGAAACGCTTTTCAATCTCCTTGCGCTCGCGGTCGGTCTTTTCAGGGAAGGAGCTGCGAAGATTTTTGCGGACGATGCGCTTCCTATAACCTACTATGTAGCGAATGATGAAGTAGAGAATGTCGGAGTAGATGTAATGAAGCCACATGGGTTGCAGCGAACAGATGAACACAATGCCATAGAGCAGGTAGAATTGCAACTTATTGATGAATGCTTTCATGTGTACTTCAATTTTTGTGGTGGTTTTGACAGATGTCTTCGATGGCCGCTACGATTTCTTGCGGAGTGATGCTCCAAAGGCATTCGTAATCACCCTTGCGGCACTTCTTGTTACCAAAGATGGAGCAGGGACGGCATGGAAGTTCAACTTGCAGCGTCTTGCTCTTGGCGGTTTGAATGCCGGTGAACCCGGCAAAGGGATGGGTGGCTCCCCAGATGGATACTACCGGCGTGCCTGCCAGGGAGGCGAGGTGCATGTTGGCTGAGTCCATGCTGAGCATGGTGTCGAGATGACTCATGAGTGCCAGTTCGCGATTCATTTTCATCCGGCCTACGAGTGAGGTTACATGCGGGTAGGTTTTGTCCCATTTTTCGCACCAGTTCTTTTCTTTTTCTCCGGCACCGAATAGGAAAATGCGGTTCTTGTCGTTCTGGCTGAGCAGTGCAATGACGCGCTCCATCTGGCTGAGCGGGTAGATCTTGCCTTTGTGGGCTGCGAAGGGGGCTATGCCAATCCATTGTTCGCCTTCCTGACGTTCTCCGACAATGTCGGCAATCGGGCTGATGTCGGCTCCTTCGGGTGGAAAGAGCGAGGTGAAATGGATGGGGAAGGGATAACCCAGCTCTGCAAATACCAGGGCGTAACGCTCGGGTGAGGGCGTGAGCTGATAGAGTTCTTTGTGATGGGAACGAGTCAACTTGCGCTTCTCATATCGTCCCTTGTCGATGTAGGAGGTGGGGATTTGGCGGCGACTGAAGATGTGGCGCAGTACAATGGTACGAACAACATCGTGCAGGTCGGCTACAGCGTCGAAGTGCTCTTCTTGCAGTTCACGCGAGAGTCGGTAGAGTCCCGTGATGCCTTCGTAGTTTTTGAGGTTGACTCCTTTGAAGTGTATGTTGGCGGGTAGGTGCTCGAAGAGGGGAGCGGCCATCGGGCGGCTGAGCAGGGTAACTTCGTGCTCGGGATAGCGCATGGCAAAGGAATAGAGTATGGGCACGGTCATGGCTATGTCGCCCAATGCTGAGAACCTGATTGCTAAGATATGCGCCATTATGTAGTTGTTGTTTTTGAGGTGTGCTAATCTTGGTGAATGGTGAGTTGCGGGAAGGGGAAACTGATACCTATTTCGTTGAAACGGTCATAGATGTTACGATTGATGTCGTACTTGACGCTCCAGTAGTCTACATCTTTTACCCATACTTTCATTGTCAGGTCTACGCTGCTGGCGGCTAACTCTTCCAGATTGACATGGGGAGCCGGGTCTTTCAGTACGCGGGCGTCGGTTTGGGCTATTCGGTAGAGCTCGGCTTCTACCTTCGAGAGGTCTTGCCCGTATTCTACGCTGACCTTGAATTCCACTCTGAGCAGGTTGTTCTTGCTATAGTTCTTGATGACGGCTGTGCTCATGTTGCCGTTGGCCATATACACGTTGACGCCGCCGTAGGTTTTTAGTATGGTGTGGAATATCTCAATGGCTACTACGTGGCCGGTTTCGCCGTTGGCTTCGATGAGGTCGCCTACCCGATAGGGCTTGAAGAGCAGAATGATCATGCCGCCTACAAAGTTTGAGAGGTTGCCACTCATCGCCATACCGATGGCTACACCGAAACTGGCCAGCAGGGCAGCAAACGAAGTGGTCTCAATGCCGAGCTTGTTGATGACGGCAATGAGAAGCAGCGTCATGAGCAAGGTGTTGATCAGGCTTTTCAGGAATGAACGGACACCGGGCTCAATGCTGTCGCGGGTGAGGACTTTTACCAATAGCTTGTTGACGAATTTGATGAAGTAGCGCCCAATGGTAAAGATGATGACGGCACCGACAATTCTTCCTCCCATCGATACGCTCCAGGTGAGCAACTGCTGAATGAGCACTTCCATTCGGCTGATTCCTTCGCCCGAAGCGATGTTAGTGATGATTTCTTTGGCTGCTTGTCCAAGGCTGTCGGCAGCTTGTCGGGTGCTGTCGGAGTTGATGGCTTGCAAGATGTGAATCAAAAGAACATTCATGTTTGTATCATCCGGAAAAATGGATTGCAAAGATACGATTATTTGACCGAACGAGTAAGTCTCAAGTGCTTTTTGTCGGTTTATCGACTTCTTTATAAGGATATACACCGACTAACGGCCAGTAAGATGGAGAAGATGATAAGGCTTATTTCGGTGAAATGGATGGAAAGTTTCTTCTTATGATATTTTTTCCATATGAGTAGCAGGATGGCTATGGCGCTGATGATGCTGATGCTGATAAACGGAATGGCGTAGGCAATGCTGTAAAGCCATCCGAGCAGGGCCATTCCGGATATGATCAGAAACATGGATGCTGTTCCTGCCAAGGAGGAGCGCAGGATGCGGCGGTCTTTGCGGTTGATGCGGTTGGGCAGCGAGAGCAGATTGAAGTACGAACCGATGCAGCAACTGATGGGGACGAGCAGGGCCATCTTCCAATCGTGGTCGAAGGCCGGGCGCAACATCAGCAAGACACACATCAGTATCAACCACCAAGCCGAGATTTGTCCGGCCGGGTCGCCGTGGATGCGCTGACTGCGTAGGCTATAACATACGGCTACCATTCCGATGATGAGCCAAAGGCCGGTTTCACTGAGGATGAAAAAGAAGAACAACCACTTGAGCGGGTCGAGCAAACGGCCCACTCCGTCCTGGCTGAGCCATCCGTCAATTTCGTGCTGCAGGGCAGGAACAAACTGTTCGGGGTGAAGCAGGAAGGGAATGGATATGAGTAGGAGGGTGACGAGTGACATGACGGGAAGACTCCATTTCTTGTATCTCATGATGGGGCGGAGGGCGATAAGGCTGACAATGGCAAAGGGCATGGCGTAATTGTAGAGCGGCCAAATGCCGCCGAGCAGTATTGATGCGGCCAACAGCGAAGCCCAGGCCAGCATGTCTTTCCATTGGCTGCCGTAGCGGCGGAATGCGCGAATGCCATAATAGATACAGCCTGTGAGTAGGGCGTAACTCCACAACTGGCTCAAATCTATTCCGTCCAAATAGATGATGCCTTGCATACTGCCCAATACGGCTGCGCTCACAAAAGCCTGACGATGCCGGTGGGTCAGTTCGTTGATGAGAAAGTAGAGACTCAACATGAGAACGAAAGTTCCGGTTGCCCAATAGAATCCTTCTACCAGTTCTTTCTGGTGTGCCAATAGCATTCTTCCAAAGCGTGGCACCAAAGCTAACAGCGAAAGGTAGATGACATCGTACCAACGCTTACGGCTAATCTCTGTATATCTTCTTCTGAACATGGCGATAAGTGTTTCTCGTTACTTACGGTGCAAAGATATAATATTTTTTAAAATAGAAGCCGTTCTTTTCAAAATGTCTGAATTTCGGAGAGTAGCAGGTCGCTACATTCTTTTCTGTTACCTGAAAATCATTCCCGGGTGTCGAGCAAGGTTTTCCACGTCAATTTCATTTTGAACAGTTCTCTTGTTTGCCATTTTCGCCGTCGTGGAGGGCGTATGCGATACGCCCCTACATATTTACCATTTGTTCATTGAGGGCACGGTAATGGATGGTGCAGTTTTGTGTAAGTATTTCGCCGGAAAGTGTAGGGGCGTATCGCATACGCCCTGATGTGGGCGAACAGGAAA
>CALZOH010000023.1 GCA_945827465.1 uncultured Prevotellaceae bacterium | reverse complement strand
GATCTACACACTGCATATCGTCTGCAGCGTCAGATGTGTATAAGAGACAGGTTCGATTGAAAACATTGCTTTGTTGGTTTGCGCATTGGTTCCGTTTCCGCCCACATGAGGGCGTATGCGATACGCCCCTACACCTGTTCGATTGAAAACAATGCTTTGTTGGTTTGCGCATTGGTTTCGTTTTCGCTCACGTGAGGGCGTATGCGATACGCCCCTACACTTGTTCGATGGTTGTCGTGGCTGTATACGATTCATCATTACCCCCGTTCGGTTAAATACGATGCTTTCTCGGGTGGATATATCATTTCGTTTTTATTCATTCCGGACGGTGTTTCCTTTCGATACACGGCTGTCCTATATACAACGAAATGGGGCATTGAATCACTCAGTACCCCATTCCTTAGTATGTAATATGATCAAATTTAACTTACTTCTCGAAGAAGCGTTTGTAGAGGCCTTTGAAGCCGCAGCAATGGCGTGCTTCGTCGCGAGCCATCTCGTGTACGCTATCGTGGATAGCGTCGAGGTTCAACTTCTTGGCCAAGGTTGCAATGCGAGTCTTGTCCTCACAAGCTCCGTACTCGGCGGCTATGCGAGCTTCCAGGTTGGTCTTGGTGTCCCACACGCATTCTCCCAACATTTCCATGAAGCGCGAAGCGTGATCGGCCTCTTCATAGGCGTAACGCTTGAACGCTTCAGCTATTTCGGGGTAGCCTTCACGCTCGGCCTGACGCGCCATGGCCAAATACATACCTACTTCGGCACATTCACCTTGTGCGTGAGCCTGTAATCCGGCGATTACTTCGGCATCAACACCCTTGGCGATACCTAATACATGCTCAGCTGCGAATGTTTTTTCGGCTGAAGCTTCGTCTTTTACAATAAACTTAGATGCAGGTGCACCACAAAGAGGACATTTCTCGGGAGCGGTGTCGCCCTCATGGACGTAACCGCATACGGTACAAATAAACTTCTTGCTCATACTTCTTAAATAAGGTGTTATGTTGATATGAATTTTACTTTATATCTGACGTTGTTGGCGTCTTGTTGATGCAAAAGTAGGAATTAATCTGATATCGAAAAAGCCAATTTCATAAAAACATTTGAAAATAATTCCAAAGTCGAGAATTTGTTCAGATGAACATGACACTTTCACCCGCTTGAAACGACTCTGATGCAAGTCGACTACAGATGTGATATTCCTTCTGAAAAAAAATAATTACTTTTGCACGAGCATGCAAGAAGATCCTACTTTACAAAGTCAACTCTATCGGCTGATGGATGCCGAGTATAAAGAGCAGCTGTTGGCGCATTATCCGGCTGATGCACGCCCTGTAATCGGTGTGCCCCTCTCGAACTTGTTTGAGATGGCACGCGAGAATGCGGGCGTACGGGACCGTGAAGCCTTGGTAAAAAGGGAGCTGACAGACCAGACGTACGACGAAGTGCTGCTGAAAGCCTGGATTTTAGGCAGCAACTACGCGAGTTTCGACGACGCTACGCGCCTGTTGGAGCGCTTCCTGGCCAAGATGGACAGTCCGCAGCTCTGCGACGCCATCTGCCTGGCCTTTCGCATCGCTATTGAATACCCCAACGAGACGCTCGACTTGATAGAACAGCGTTATCTCAACAGTGAAAAAGGTTTTGAACAGCGTTATGCCTTGGTGACACTGCTCGATTATTATGTCAATTCAGACCATATCGACCGTCTGCTTCGGCTGCTCGCCGCAGTGGAGACGCTGACTCCGCAGGCTGAAGACGCCCTGGCCTGGGCTTACCAGACGTGTTTCTTGGGATTCCAGCAGAAAACCTTCTTCGCCCTCCGGGCCTTGAAGGTGGAGAAAGAGTCGTTTAACCGCATGTTGGACCGGATATTGACCTGCACCCGCTTCAACGAAACGCAACAGCAGGTGTTGCTCACATTGCGCCGACCATGAAAAATGTTTTTTCGCTCTTTCTATTCGTTCTGATCGAGGTCGTCACGTCGGTGACGACGGCACAACGGGTGAAACTGCCGCTTCAACCCGTAGTGATGGACAGTGTCAGCCTGGACGACTTCTTCTGGTATGGCGAGGTGTCACGCGCGCAGAAGGCTTTTCCTGAGCTGAAGCCCTCGCTCCTGCGCATTACTGCCGAGAAACAAGCCACCGTCGAGGCCTGGCGCAAGCAGTGGGAAGAGAAAGTCGGCGACCTCGACGTGAGAGGCTTCGTAAGGTCGGAACAGAGTCGGGGTGAAGCACGCTCGGCCGCCGCTGTAGCGAGAGAGAGTTACCGGCTGGGAATGATGACCGGAGAGGCGCAATACTTTCATGTCATGGAGCGCGCATTGGCTAACAGCTTAGGTGGATGGTCACAATCGGCCGATAAGAAGCAGGCCCGCACCGCTGCCGAAGTGATGACGCAGCTGCCAGGATTGATTTATGCCACGACGGAAGATCACCTATATATAAATATGTATATTCAGGGGGCCGTCAGACTGGCTACCGACCATCTGCGACTCACGATGGAGGTGACCACCAGTTCGCCTTGGAACTGTTTCGCCCTCTTCCGATTCCTGACCCAGGGACGCAAAGAGCACGTCACGCTCCATTTCAGGGTACCCGACTGGTTGGGCGAGAGCCGACTGCCGCTCTACGACTTCAACTCATATCGCGCTAAGTATCCGGTGGCCGTCAACGGCACGCGTGTCACTCCCCACATAGAGTCGGGCTACATCGTGATAGACGAAGTACTGGCCGACAGCAGTTTCATCACCATTCATTTCCCCACGCCCATCCGGCGCATCATTCCTAAGAACAACCCCCACGAGGTCGCCTTCCAGCGCGGACCGCTTATATACACCCTGCTCGACCTTCCCCAACAGGCCAAGCTACACTTGAGCGACCCCGTTACCTCTGCGATAGACAAGGAACGCTTTACCAACCAACTCTCGGGCAAGCGGTATGACGAAGCAGGACAGGCTGAAAAGTTCACGGCCGAACCCTTTGTGCTTAACAGGGAACAGTCGGGAGCACGCGTTTGGGCCCCGTGTGAGTGAGAAGAAAGGGTCGAATCTCTTAAAAAACATCAAAAAATACGCACTTTCTCGGCTCGCCGCCCAATGTTGGCACGCTTTTTGTTATTAAATAGGCAAATCGCGAGAAAAAAGCGAAAAAAGATTGAGAGAAGAAATTAAGTCAACTAAATAACAAACATCATTAAACATATCAATTATGAATATTCAACCATTATCTGACAGAGTTCTGATTGCTCCGGCACCCGCCGAAGAGAAGACAATTGGCGGTATCATCATTCCCGATACTGCAAAGGAGAAACCCCTTCAGGGTAAAGTAGTAGCCGTAGGCGAAGGCAAAAAAGACGAGCCGATGGTGCTCAAAGCAGGCGACACCGTTCTGTATGGCAAATACGCCGGTACCGAGATCGAGTATGAAGGTGAGAAGTACCTCGTTATGCGTCAGAGCGACGTTGTAGCAATCTTGAAATAATCATTATCAACCCCAATTTTAAAACGTAACATCATGGCAAAA
This sequence comes from uncultured Prevotellaceae bacterium, assembly GCA_945827465.1. Taxonomy (GTDB): domain Bacteria; phylum Bacteroidota; class Bacteroidia; order Bacteroidales; family Bacteroidaceae; genus UBA6382. Next base: position 16,971 of record CALZOH010000023.1, on the reverse strand, counting down.
GAAATCAAATACGACGTAAACGCCCGCGAGATGCTCAAGGCCGGTGCCGATGCACTGGCTAATGCAGTCAAAGTAACGTTAGGCCCGAAAGGTCGCAACGTAGTTATCGACAAGAAATTCGGTGCTCCGAAGATCACCAAGGATGGTGTGACCGTAGCAAAAGAGATAGAACTGGACGATGCATTCGAGAATGCCGGTGCACAACTGCTGAAAAGCGTTGCCAGCAAGACAGGTGACGATGCAGGCGATGGCACCACAACCGCTACGGTGCTGGCCCAGTCAATCTTGACCGAAGGAATGAAGAACGTGGCAGCAGGTGCTAACCCGCTCGACGTTAAACGAGGCATCGACAAGGCTGTTGCTAAGGTCGTAGAAGAGATAAAAGCTCAGGCTGAACACGTAAACGGCGACTATGACAAGGTAGAACAGGTTGCTACCATCTCAGCCAACAACGATCCCGAGATTGGAAAGCTCATCGCCGACGGTATGCGCGCTGTCACAGTCAATGGTGTGATCACCATTGAGGACGGTAAGTCAAGCGAAACCAAGCTGAAGACCGTTGAAGGTATGCAGTTTGACCGTGGTTACCTCTCTCCTTACTTCATCACCGACGGTGAGAAGATGGAGTGTGTGATGGAGAATCCCTACATCCTGATCTATGACAAGAAGATATCCAACCTCAAAGACTTCCTGCCCATCCTCGAACCGGCAGTACAAAGCGGTCGTCCGCTGTTGGTTATCGCAGAAGACGTAGACTCAGAGGCCCTGACCACATTGGTTGTAAACCGTCTTCGCTCTCAATTGAAGATCTGCGCCGTTAAGGCTCCCGGTTTTGGTGACCGCAGAAAGGCCATGCTCGAAGACATCGCCATCTTGACAGGTGGTGTAGTAGTGTCGGAAGAGAAGGGTCTGAAGTTGGAACAGGCTACCATCGAGATGCTCGGAAGCGCAGAGAAGGTAACTGTCAACAAGGACAACACTACGATTGTAAACGGTGCCGGTGACTCTGAGAACATTCAGGAGCGTATCCTCCAGATTCGTAACGAGCTGGCCAACACAACCTCTTCCTACGACAAGGAGAAGCTGCAGGAACGTCTGGCAAAACTCTCCGGTGGCGTATGCGTTCTCGAAGTAGGTGCTTCGTCAGAAGCTGAGCAGAAAGAGAAAAAAGACCGTTGTGACGATGCACTCTGTGCCACACGTGCCGCTATCGAGGAAGGTATCGTTACAGGCGGTGGCGTAGCATACATTCGTGCCCAGAAAGTACTCGAAGGCATGAAAGGTGAGAACGACGACGAGACCACAGGTATCGCCATTGTACGTCGTGCCATCGAAGAACCACTGCGTCAAATCTGTCACAACGCCGGTCTCGAAGGTGCAGTGATCGTAAACAAGGTACGTGAATGCGAAGGTGACTTCGGCTTCAACGCTAAGAAGGAGGTATTTGAAGACCTGCGTAAGGCCGGAGTAGTTGATCCTGCTAAGGTAACTCGCGTCGCTTTGGAGAATGCAGCCTCAGTTGCAGGTATGTTCCTCACCACAGAGTGCATCATCTGCGACAAGAAGGAAGAGCATCCTGCTATGCCGGCTCCTCCCCAGGGCATGGGCGGTATGATGTAATGAATCATTTCGGTTTATAATACCCCGACACCGGTCGAGCCTCGTTGCATCGACCGGTGTTTATTATATATTCGTACCCCAACCCAGGGCCAACCTCCCTTCGACGAGGGCAGCATGTTCGCTGCCATCATTTCATTTCCGATCGTTCAGACATCATATCACCCGTGAAATAACCGAACAAGTGTAGGGGCGTATCGCATACGCCCACCATGGCAGGGAAAAGGCACATTCGACGACCATCATGTCACCCATGAAATAACCGAACATGTGTAGGGGCGTATCGCATACGCCCTCCATGGCAGGGAAAAGGCACATCCGACAATGGTGATGTGTTCGCCGCTATCATTTCGTTTCCGCCCACATCAGGGCGTATGCGATACGCCCCTACACTTGTTCGATTGAAAACAATGCTTTGTTGGGTTGGTGGTTGATTCCGTTTCCGCCCACATGAGGGCGTATGCGATACGCCCCTACACCTGTTCGGTTGAAATCGGAGTTTGATTGGTTGAAAACACAATCATAAATCGGCCGGCTCAATCATCGTGTTTTCATCGATTTAATCGTAAATATGTATGGCGCACGGGCATACGCCCTTCACGGCAGGGAAGGTGCATGTTCGACGAGGGTAGTGCGGCTATCGAGTTAAGTCAGTCGAAGAGGCAGGAAAGGTGTGTAGATGGGGTAGTTGTTATCAAGAAAAAGCTTACCTTTGTTGCAACAAACTTGTAACGACTATGCCTGATTATCATCTGAACCATTTGCGCCAAGCACTCACGTCGACTCTTCGCTATTACTTCAGTGTCAATAAAGACATCAGCGACCTCCACCAAACGGCGGAGGGGATTCGTAGCGGAGCCGAGTTCAAAGGAGCCAATTTGTGGGTGTTGATATTCGCTATCTTCATTGCATCGCTGGGCCTCAACACGAACTCCACTGCAGTGATTATCGGAGCGATGTTGATTTCACCCTTGATGGGGCCTATCATCGGTATGGGATTGGCTGCGGGCATCTCGGATTTTGCGCTCATGAAGAAGTCTTTGCGCAATTACGCCGTGGCTACGGTCATCAGTATCATCACCGCCACGCTGTACTTCGCGACTTCGCCCCTGTCAGAGGCTCAATCGGAGTTGTTAGCCCGTACCTCGCCTACCATTTACGATGTGTTTATTGCCATTTTTGGTGGTGCAGCCGGTATATTGGCCCTCTCCACACGTGGAAACACCAATGTGATACCCGGTGTCGCCATTGCAACAGCCTTGATGCCCCCTTTGTGTACGGCCGGGTTTGGGCTGGCGAGTGGTAATTGGCTCTATTTCTTAGGTGCATTCTACCTCTACTTCATCAATACGGTCTTTATTGCCTTTGCTACCTACGTCGGAGTGAGGATGATGAAGTTTCCTACCAAGAGTTTCCCCGACAAATCGCGTGAAAAGAAGGTGCAACGCTATCTGTTGACAGTGATCATCGTCACCATGTGCCCCTCGATATACATGACATACACCATCGTGAGACAAACGATCTTCAGTGCCAACGTCAATAACTTCATTCAAACGGAGATGAGCCAGATGGGTGCTACCGTCATCTCGAAAGAAACCGACTACAAGAGCCAGGAAATCAGTCTGACCCTCATCGGACGAGAGCTCAACGAACGTCAACAGGACAGCTTGCGAGGCTTCTTGAAACGCTATCATCTCGAGAACGCCCGTCTTACCTTCATCCAAGGATATCATTCCAAGCAGTTACCGGTACAACAAATCCTTTCGGCCGAGCAGAGCAAGACTGCCTTGCTGACGGAGCAACACAATAAGGAAGTTCGTTCACTCAAGGAACAGCTTCGTTATTATGAAAAATACCAGCAGTTGTCCTTGGATTTGCGTCCGGAAATGGCCATTCTCTTCCCGCAGACCTCCGACCTGCACCTGGCTCCGGTGCTAACACCGGCCCACGACTCTGTGAAGGCCGACACCTTCGTGCTGGCGACGACCCGCGTGAAGAGCAAGTTGTCGGCAGAGGAGCGAACGCAACTGCAACGATGGTTGCAACAGCGCATCGCGACCGACAGTTTGCAGTTGGTCATCCAATAGCCATCAACCAAAAGACGCCGCAAAACAGTTTGCGGCGTCTTTTAGTAAGGTGGGTCAGCATCAAAGCGACTGATATGCCTTCAGTAACGATTGCAAAGCACCCTCGATGACCGAACGCGGAGAGGCTACATTGAGGCGCATGAAGCCCACGCCCTCGCGTCCGAACATCTCACCGTCGTTGAGCGCCAGTCGTGCCTTCTCGACGAAGAGGCGATTGAGCTCCGGCTGCGACAGATGCAGGTCGCGACAGTCTAACCATATCAGGAAGGAAGCCTCGGGGCGCCAGGGTTTGATTTGGGGCAGGTGGGTGGCAAAGAAGTTTTCCACCATTTCCACGTTCCCTTCGATGTATTTCAGCATCGCCCGACGCCAGGCGTCCCCTTTCTGAAAGGCTGCAATGGTTGCAATGACCGAAAAGATGGGTGCATCGCCGAACTCATTCGCCTCTAACCAATGGTAGAAAGGCGTGCGCAGCTCCGGATTCGGCACTATCGAGTATGAACTCACCACGCCGGCAATGTTGAACGTCTTTGAAGGAGCTCCGAACGTGATGCTGCAGGCCGCCGCTTCAGGGCTCACCGTGGCAAACGGAATGTGACGATGACCAAAGAGCGGCATGTCACAATGGATTTCGTCGGAGATGACAATGATGTGATGACGATGACAGATGGCTGCCAGCTCTTTCAATTGAGCCTCATCCCACATGATGCCGGCCGGATTGTGCGGGTTAGAGAGTATCAACACCTTGCAACGGTCGTCGATGAGCCGTTCCAAGCCTTCAAAATCCATCCGATAAGTGCCGCCGGCCTCTTCTATCAAAGGATTATAGACCACTTCGCGTTTGTTTCCCAGTGGTGTCAGACGGAAGGGATGGTAAACGGGAGGCTGTATGATCACTTTGTCGCCCGGTTTGGTGAAGACGTTGAGCACCATGCCGATGCCCTTTACTATACCCGGTATGTATGAGAGCCATTCGCGCTTGACTTCCCACCCGTGCTGGTTGCGAAGCCAGTCGATCAGCGTTTGCCAGTATTCGTCAGGAGTGATGGTGTAACCCAGTACAGGGTGTTTGAGCCGCTGTTCAAGGGCTTCGATAATAAAATGAGGGGTGGCAAAGTCCATATCAGCTACCCACAAAGGCAGTAGGTCGCTGCTGCCATAGCGTTCTTGGAGCACATCGTATTTCAATGCCCCCGTACCGCGTCTGTCGATAATTTCGTCGAAGTTAAATTCAGCCATAGTTGTTGATGGTTCTTGATAGATGAAGTTGTGTCGGGCCTTTTCTTTACGTCAACAAAAAGGGCGCCACCGTCTCTCCGATGAAGGCATGAGACTGTGATGGCGCTCTTTTTCAGTTACTGGAAGATGAACCCATGACCATGTTAGGGTTGCAAGGGGTCAACCTCGCTCATATACTTGTTGAGTTCTTCCTCAGTGGGCACGTAGTCTTGCAAGTCACCCTGCAGATAACGCTCGTACGAAGGCAGGTCGATCAAACCATGGCCACTGAGATTGAACAGTAATACTTGTTTACGGCCTTCTGCCTTACACTTGAGGGCCTCGCGCACGGTGGCAGCAATGGCGTGACAGCTTTCAGGAGCCGGTATAATACCTTCGGTGCGGGCAAACAGCAAGCCGTACTTGAATGTTTCTGACTGCGGTATGTCGACACCCTTGAGGTAACCGTCCTTGAGCAGTTGCGAAAGAATGACGCCGGCACCATGATAACGCAAGCCACCGGCATGAATGCTGGCAGGTTGGAAGTTGTGACCGAGTGTGTACATCGGCAACAAGGGTGTATAGCCCGACTCATCACCGAAGTCGTATTCAAACTTACCCTTGGTCAGCTTCGGACAACTCTCCGGCTCAGCTGCGATGAACTCGGTTTTGGCACCTTCAAGGATATTGTGACGCATAAACGGGAATGCCAGACCGCCGAAGTTAGAGCCGCCGCCGAAGCAAGCAATCACTTTATCGGGATATTCTCCGGCCAACTCCATCTGTTTCTCGGCTTCCAGACCGATGACCGTCTGATGCAGGCTCACGTGGTTGAGAACTGAGCCTAGTGCATACTTACAATTCTTGGTCTGCGTAGCCAGCTCGATGGCCTCAGAGATGGCAATGCCCAGTGAACCATTGCAGCTGGGGTCGGCAGTAAGGACGTCCTTACCTGCACGGGTCGACATAGAAGGACTGGGCGTTACCTGCGCACCGAAAACGTGCATCATGGAACGACGGTAAGGCTTCTGTTCGTAACTGATCTTCACCATATAGACAGCTGCATCGATGCCAAACAGACGGCAAGCATACGATAAAGCCGTTCCCCACTGGCCCGCACCGGTCTCGGTGGTGATGTTGCTCACACCTTCCACCATGTTATAATATACTTGAGCCAAAGCACTGTTGAGCTTATGGCTTCCAACAGGGCTCACACTCTCGTTCTTGAAATAGATGTGAGCCGGAGTGTCGAGTGCTTGTTCCAATCCATAAGCACGTACCAGGGGCGTACAACGGTAGTTCTTGTATTGTTCGCGTACAGGCTCGGGTATATCAATCCAGGCGTGGGTGTCATCTAACTCTTGATCGGCACACGCCTTGCAGAATATAGGATATAGGTCGGATGCTTTCAACGGTTGCTTGGTCGCCGGGTGCAGGAAGGGAAGCGGTTTCGTCTTCATGTCGGCTTGAATATTGTACCATTGCTTCGGAATCTCCGTCTCTGGCAATAGATACTTCTTGATTCTATCACTCATAAAGGTATGATTTTAATTTGTTGAACATGTTTAAATCGCGACAAAGGTAACAAAAAACCTGCGTTTGCATTCTTTTCAAGCCCATTTCTTTGCCATGCAGGGCGTTTCGGCCCTTTCTGCCGTCAGATGACGGGGTTGTACGACTCCGTTTCAGTCCTTGACGAATTCTCGGATAACCTTGACGAACTCCTTTCCGTACTTTCTGCGCTTGTAATCGCCCACTCCCGGCACCTCGCTGAACTCGTCGACGGAGAGCGGACATCTTCGCATCATCTCTTCGAGCACTCGGTCGGAGAAGACAACATAGGGAGGCATGCCTTGACGGTCGGCTATCTGCCTGCGCAACAGCTTCAACGCCTCATAAAGCTCGCGGTCGTCGATGGCGGACCGCGTCACCTCAGGCCGTTCGTCCTCGACAAAGAGCGGACGCGTCCGTGGTGCCCGATTCGACAGCCCCGGTGCCACGACATCACGGTCGATGACCGTGAGCGATACAGGGCGTCCTTCAAACAACACTTCCCTGCCCAAACTTGTTACCTTCAGATGATTGTCTTCTTGATAGGCTATTTCGATGAGCCCCAGCTGAAGCATCTGCAGGACGTAGGCGTTCCAGTCGCGTGGTGGAACGTCTCTACCTGCCCCAAACGTCTTGATCCGGTCGTAACCGCGACTTTTTACCTCTTGACTATAGTTTCCACGCAAGATGTCCACCAGCAGTTTCAAGCCCACGTTCTGCTCGCTGCGCATGATTGCACTCAGGGCTTTCTGCGCAAGCATTGTGCCATCGAACAGTCGAGGCGGATGATGACACACATCACAGTTGTCACATTTCATATCAGAGGTTTCACCGAAGTAGTTCAGCAAGATTCGCCTTCGGCACACGGTGGCTTCGGCATATTCCTGCATTCGTTTCAGACGTTCCTCGTTGATCTCGTGTTGCGTACTCTCGCGAGCGAAGGCCGATAGAGAGATGACATCGGCATAACTATAGAAGAGCAGCGTGTCGGCGGGCAAGCCGTCACGCCCTGCACGGCCTATTTCCTGATAAAAATTCTCAATACTCTTGGGCATGTTATAGTGGATGACCCATCGTATGTTGCTTTTATCGATACCCATTCCGAACGCCACGGTGGCGCACACCACTTGTATGCGGTCGTACACGAATGCTTCCTGGGTCGACGAACGTACTTCGGCCGTCAACCCGGCATGGTAGGGAAGCGCCGTGATGCCATATTGATTCAACATCCGGGCAACCGTGTCGACCAGACGCCGACTCAGGCAATAAATAATGCCGCTCTGGCCGCTGTGGTCCTTGATGAACTCCCGTATAAACTTATCTTTTGACTGTTTCTTCATGCCTTTGACCACCGAGAGACTTAGGTTAGGACGGTCAAAGCTGCTGACATACACCTGAGGCTGCCTCAAATGGAGTTGGTTGAGGATGTCCATACGGGTAACCTTGTCTGCAGTAGCCGTGAGCGCCATCATCGGCACCGTGGGGAAGAGGTTGCGCAGACGGTTTAGTTGCGTGTATTCAGGCCTAAAATCATAGCCCCACTGGCTGACGCAATGAGCTTCGTCGACGGCAAAGAGCGAAATGGGGAAATCACGCAGCAGGTCGTCGACGCGGGCCAGGATGTTTTCGGGTGAAAGATAGAGAATCTTGACCTTACCCTCCCTGCAATCGTTGATGACTTGGCGAGCTTCCAGGTCGGTCTGCATACTATTGAGCGACGCTGCGGCTATACCCATTTGCACCAATGTGTCGACTTGGTCTTTCATGAGCGATATCAGGGGCGAAATCACAATCGTCACACCCGGCATGAGCAAAGCCGGTAACTGATAACAGAGGCTTTTGCCTCCGCCCGTGGGCATCAATACCATGCAGTCACGGCCGGAGAGCACGCATCGGATGATTTCTTCTTGCGTACCTCGAAAGGATGTATAGCCAAAGTACTTCTTCAGCGCCTGATACAGGATGTCTCGCTCCATAGATGAGGCAAAGTTAAACATTTTATCATCTCGTCGCCCACCTTTCCAACCTGTTTTCATCGTCGGACTCGTTTCAGCCATTCCATTTTCAGTCATTCTTTGGTTCAAAGACACTGACGTTTACATCATAAAAACTCGGGATATGTCATATATTTTGCCTAATTTTGCATGGTTTATTAATCCCTCTACGTATGCAAAAAACTCAAACGGAACATAAAGTTCGCGACTATGTATTCAAGATGAGTAGTGAGACGAGCGAAGCACTCTATCTGCGTTTGTTGGAAGAGATCGTTGTCAAGAAAAGATACCTCGATCCGAACCTGAGAGCCAGCACACTGGCCAAGGACTTGGACACCACGCTGCGCCATATCAGTTCGGTGATGGCTTTAGGATTCAAGAGAAACTTTAATGCTGCCGTCAATCACCACCGGGTACGCCACGCCATATCCCTGATGCACAACCATAAGTACGACAACGTAACTTGTGAGCAAATCGGTATCTTCAGTGGCTTTACCTCACGGCAGAGTTTTTATAACGCATTTAATAAGGAAATGGGCGAAACGCCCCTGGCTTATAGGAAGAGATACTTAAAATAACACGTATTTATATGAAATTCAAATTTGTATTTTCCATGATTCTGATCGGATTAATGGCAGCTTGTACCCCAAACAAGCCTGAGACTGACAACTTTTCATACACTGACGAGAAGTTTGCCGACATCCAAATGCTTCGTTACAAAGTAGAGGGATTTGAACAACTCTCTCTGAAACAGAAAACCCTCATCTACTACCTTCAAGAGGCAGCCTTGTGGGGACGCGATATACTGTTTGATCAAAACGGAGCCTACAACCTGCGCATCCGTAAGATGCTTGAAACCGTCTATACCGACTTCCAGGGCGACCGCAACGGCGAAGACTTCAAAGCCATGACCGAATACCTCAAATGTGTTTGGTTCAGCAACGGCATTCATCACCACTACGGTTGCAACAAATTCATCCCGAAGTTCTCCGAGACCTTCTTCCGTGAGGCCCTGCTTGCCGTCGATGCACAGAAGTTGCCACTGCAGGAAGGACAGAGCGTAGAGCAACTTTGCGACGAAGTTTTCCCCGTCATCTTCAATCCGGAGGTGATGCCGATGCGTGTCAACCAAAAAGACGGTGACGACTTACTGCTCACCTCAGCCGAGAACTACTACGGCCAGGGCGTTACACAGGCAGAAGCCGAGGCTTTCTATAACAAACAGCGCGATCCGAAGGACGAACAGCCCGTGATGTACGGTCTTAACAGTCGCCTCGTCAAGAAAAACGGTAAGTTGGTAGAGAAGAAATGGACCACCGAAGGCCTTTACGGTGGTGCACTCAGCAAGATCGTCTTCTGGTTGGAGAAAGCTCTGCCTTATGCCGACACCGAAGAGCAGGCCGACGTCATCAAAAAGCTCATCTCCTACTATCAGACGGGCGACCTCAAGACGTTTGACGAATACTGCATTGCCTGGGTGAAAGACATTCAGGGTCGTGTAGACTTTACCAACGGCTTCACCGAAGTGTATGGAGACCCGTTAGGCATTAAAGGCAGCTGGGAAGCCATCGTGAACTTCAAAGATACAGTGGCCACCGAGCGCACAGAGAAGTTGAGCCAGAACGCCCAGTGGTTCGAAGACCACTCGCCCGTTGACGCTCGATTCAAGAAAGAGGAATGCAAAGGTATCACCGCGAAGGTAATCACCGCAGCTATTCTGGGAGGCGACCTCTATCCGTCTACTGCCATAGGTATCAACCTGCCTAACTCCAACTGGATTCGTAAGGAATACGGTTCCAAGAGCGTCACAATAGGCAATCTCACCGGTGCTTATAACAAGGCAGCCCATGGCAACGGCTTCGGCGAAGAGTTTGTCATCGACAATGCTACCCTGCAACTCATTAAAAAATATGGTGACGTATGTGATGATCTTCACACCGACCTTCACGAGTGTCTGGGCCACGGCAGCGGCAAGATGTTGCCGGGCGTGACCGACGACTCTCTGCGTGCATACGGCTCTACCATCGAGGAAGCACGCGCCGATTTGTTCGCGCTGTATTACCTGGCCGATCCCAAATTGGTGGAGTTGGGCCTGACTCCTGACGCGGAAGCCTACAAATCGAACTATTACACCTATATCATGAACGGACTTCTCACCCAAGTGGTACGTATCAAGCCCGGCCACAACATCGAGGAAGCCCACATGCGCAACCGTGCACTCATTGCTCACTGGGTATATGAGAAAGGCAAGGAGCAGAACACCATTGAGTTGGCCAAGAAAGACGGCAAAACCTACGTGAAGATCAACGACTACGAAGCCTTGAGAGGCTTGTTCGGCGAATTGCTGGCCGAGATACAGCGTGTCAAGAGCGAAGGCGACTTCCAGGGAGCCCGTGCCCTTGTCGAAGGCTACGGTGTCAAGGTTGATGCCACCCTTCATCAGGAGGTGCTCGAGCGTTATGCCAAACTCAACATCAGTCCTTACAAAGGCTTTATCAACCCGGTTTACGTAGCCGAGACCGACAACGAGGGTAACATCACCGACGTGAAGGTTACTTACGGCGAGAAGTACGACGAACAAATGCTTCGTTACAGTCGCGACTACTCCGGCCTGCCCTTCATTAACGAATAAGATAGATGGATTCCACCACAACGGAGAAGCTGCAACTCATCAAACGCGACTTCCGCTCCCTGATGAACGGTACGGCAGCCGCCTCGCTGCGCGAGAAAGGACTGCACTACCGCCTCATCTTCGGGGTGGAATGGCCCCAACTCATGCGGTTGTCGGCCGAGATAGGCAAAGATCATGACCTGGCCCAGGCTCTCTGGAAGGAAGACATCCGTGAGTGTCGCCTGCTGGCAGGTCTGATACAGCCTGTCGAAACCTTCTCCCTGGAGTTGGCTGACGTGTGGATAGAGACGATGCACTATCCTGAAGAAGCGCAATACACCGTCCTCTCGCTCTTTCGGCACCTGCCGCACGTGAGCGAGGCTGCCTTCCAATGGATAGCACGCTCGGAAGAGATGTACCGACTCTGCGGTTGGCTCGTACTGGCGCGGCTCTTCATGAAAGGACTGCCGCTCAACACCCGTTCTGAGGACGAATTTATCGATCAGGCCGAAACCTCCCTCCAAGACCCCTCTCTGGCCGTGCGCGTCGCAGCTCGCAACGCCGTCTTGAAATACTCGCTCATCGGTGAACGAGAGGAGCATCGGGTGGGTAAAATCATCGGATTGTGTAATTTTTAGCTGACTTCACGAGTGGATTCCCTATAAAAGTCCTAACTTTGCCCTCCGTTCAAATCAAAAACTCATTAGCACAACATAAAAACAGACAGACAATGGCATACGGAAAAGTTGATGCACTCTTGGGCATCGTCTTTGGTGACGAAGGAAAAGGTAAGGTAGTTGACTACTTTACCCCTCAATACGATGTAGTAGCCCGCTTTGCAGGCGGTCCCAACGCAGGTCACACCATCATCTTCGATGGAAAGAAGTTCGTTCTACGTTCCATCCCTTCCGGTATCTTCGATCCCGACAAAGTTAATATCATAGGTAACGGCTGTGTCTTGGCCCCCGACCTCTTTTTGGCCGAAGCTAAGGAGCTGGAAGACGCCGGATACTCTCTCAAAGAGCGTCTCCACATCAGCAAGCGAGCCCAGCTCATCTTGCCTACACACCGTTGTCTCGACCGAGCTTACGAAGCCTTGAAGGGAAAGGACAAGATTGGTACCACTGGAAAGGGTATAGGACCAACTTACAGCGATAAAGCGGCTCGCGTAGGACTGCGTGTGGGAGATATTCTTCACAATTTTGATGAAAAGTATGCCACGCTCAAAGCTCGTCATGAGCGTCTGCTGAGCGACCTTCACTACGAATACGACATTACGGAAGAAGAACGGAAGTGGATGGAGGGCATAGCCTACATGCGCGAGTTTAAACTGACCGACAGTGAAGTGGAGTTGAACAACTATCTGAAGGAAGGCAAGCGCATACTCGCCGAAGGAGCACAGGGAACGATGCTCGACATAGACCATGGCACCTATCCATTCGTCAGCTCCTCGAGCACGACGTGTGGCGGTGTATGTACGGGACTGGGCATTGCACCCCAACACATCGGCGAAGTCTTCGGCATTTTCAAGGCTTACAGCACGCGTGTAGGCTCGGGCCCCTTCCCAGTAGAGTTGTTTGACTCGACCGGCGACGCATTGCGACGCATAGGCAATGAATTTGGCGCTGTCACCGGACGCAACCGCCGTTGCGGATGGCTCGACCTGGTTGCCCTGAAGTATGCAGTAACCGTGAACGGCGTCACTCAGCTCATTATGATGAAGAGTGACGTGCTCGACAACTTCGATTCCATCAAGGTGTGCACCGGATACCGCATCGACGGAGAGGTGGTGGCCGACATGCCCTTCGATACCGAAGGCTGCGAGGCCGTCTACGAGACCTTACCGGGATGGAAGTGCGACCTCACCCACATGACTTCAGAGGAAGAATTCCCCAAAGCCTTGAACAGCTACATCCGTTTCATCGAAGATTACGTGCAGATACCCATCCGCATTGTGTCGGTAGGTCCTGACCGCAAGGCAACAATCATTCGTCATTAACGCAGTCGACCCCGATTGCCCCTTATATCGAGCCAGGCAACGCTCAGCTGAGCGTTGTCTGGCTCTTCTTATTCCCCTCGCATCAACCGCCGCTGCCTTGTTGCGGGTCAGTAGAAAAACAGTGGGGAATAAAAATAATCAGTGTGAAATAAGTTATGGAGGCATATGAGGGTTTTGTTATGCCTAATTATATCATGTTTTCCGCAGGAAAACTGTAGGGGCGTATCGCATACGCCCTTCACATGAGCGAAGTTGCCCATCCAACAACCATCGCGTTACCCATGAAATCACCGAAAATGTGTAGGGGCGTATCGCATACGCCCTTCATGGCGGCGAAAAGGCACGTTCGACGGGGGTGATGTGTTGGGCGATATTATTTCGTTTTCGCTCATTTGAGGGCGTATGCGATACGCCCCTACACCTGTTCGGTTGATTTTCGGGTTTGTTTGGGTTCTGTGTCGTTCTCATTTTCGCCCACGTGAGGGCGTATGCGATACGCCCCTACAACTATTCACTCTAAACAGGGTTGAATTGATAGTTGAATAACGAATAGATGAATTAATTCTTCCTTTTCAACTAAACCCTTGTCCCCACAGATTTTCTACCGCCCCCTTGTCACCGCCCCCGCAACAGGGCCGTCAAAAGTCCAAAAAGCATTAAACCGTAGCCAAGAAAGGGTCAACTGACCGAAAAAAAGGCGGTTTACATTTGTGCAATTTACTCTTTTTCCATATTTTTGCGGTGTATATACAACAACAAGAATCTTACAATAGTCATATTTAATCATGGGAACAACGTTAACTCAGATTATCAACGGTAACGTCCTCACACCATCGGGCTGGATCAAAGACGGTTCGGTTGTAGTTGAGGGCAACAAGATTGTAGAAATCCAAACAAACTCGCAGTTAATAGAAGGAGCACAGGTGATAGACGCCAAAGGCGGCAGCATTGTGCCCGGAGGTATTGACCTGCACATCCATGGTGGCGGTGGACGCGACTATATGGAGGGAACCGAAGATGCCTTCCGCAAGGCCATTCAGTCCCATATGCAGCATGGTACCACTTCCATATACCCCACTTTGTCATCGTCCAGCGTGCCAATGATCGAAGCCGCCATCCGTACGACCGAGAAACTAATGGCGGAACCCGACAGTCCGATTCTCGGCCTGCATCTTGAGGGCCCCTACTTCAATCCGGAAATGGCCGGTGGACAGCTTCCTGAATATATCACTCCTCCCATCAAGGCCGATTACGAACGCATCATTACCGAGACCTCGGTTCTGAAACGTTGGGACAGCGCTCCTGAGCTGCCCGGTACAGAGGAGTTTGGACAATATTGTACCAAGCATGGCGTAATGGCCGCCATCGCCCACACCAAGGCAGAGTATGCTGATGTGTGGAAAGCCTGGCAAAACGGCTTCCGCCACGCCACCCACTTCTACAATGCCATGACGGGCTTCCACAAAGTACGCGAGTACAAGCACGAAGGTACCGTAGAAAGCGTTTATGCCATCCCCGACATGACGGTAGAAATGATTGGTGACGGCATCCACGTACCTCCCACCATCCTCAAGATGATCTATTTGGTCAAAGGAGTGGAGCGTACCGTCCTTATCACCGACGCCCTCGCCTGCTCAGCGAGCGATTCCAACAAGGCATTCGACCCTCGTGTCATCATCGAAGACGGTGTATGCAAGCTGGCAGACCACTCGGCCTTGGCAGGAAGTATCGCGACCATGGACCGACTCGTCAAGACTGCAGTGATGAAGGTAGGAATACCATTGGCTGACGTCATCCGAATGACTTCCGAAACCCCTGCCACCATCATGCACGAAGAGCATCACATCGGTACTCTGCGCAAGGGTTACGATGCCTCCATCGTCATTTACAGTCCTACGGTCGATTTACAGTTCGTGATGCAGATGGGACACATCGTCCGCAACGATCTTTTTACCGCATAGAGAGCCCCAACCTATGCCTGCTATATTCCACATGCTAATGAAGTGGTCATGTTTACAGAAGCCTGTTGGCTTTTTCCTTCTGGGAGTCGCCCTCATCTGTCATCCGACGAAGGCGCAGACACCCTCCATCGACACTCTTCCGCGTCGAATCTACGTTGAAAATTCCGAGAAAAGCTCTCATGTGCAAGGAGTAGCCATCGACCTGCAACGCGGTCATGCCTATTTCTCCTTCACTACAAAGCTGATCAAGACCGATCTCAAGGGCAACATACTTGCTTCGGTCACGGGACTGACCTGTCACTTGGGTTGTATTGACCTCGACCCCGTCAGTGGAAAGCTGTACGGGTCTATAGAGTACAAGGACGATGCCATTGGCAGAGGCATTCTCAAGCAAATGGGTCGCGAACTGGGCAAGCGCGAGAATACTTTTTATATAGGTATCTTTGATACGAAGAAGATGACGCGTGAAAATATCGATGCAGAAACCGGAGGAGTGATGACTACAGTATTTCTTCCCGATGTAGTGAAGTTCTACGAGGACACTGTGACCGTCGGACAGCGCCGAATGGCGCACCGCTTCGGTTGCAGCGGCATCGATGGACTCTCCATCGGCCCTCAATGGGGTAAGACAGACGGCAAACTCTACGTCAACGTAGACGCAGCCATCTATGGTGACCTGCAACGCGAGGACAACGACTATCAGGTGATCCTGCAATATGATCCGGACAAGCTCGAACGCTATGCGACGGCCCTGGATCAGGCGAAACCTCACCACAACGGACCCAAAAAGGCCGATGCTTACTATTATGTCTACACCGGAAACACGGAATTCGGCATTCAAAACCTCGAATACGACGCCCATAACCATTACTGGCTGGCTGCTGTCTATAAGGGGAAGAAGCCGCAGTTTCCCAACTACTCTCTCTTTGCCATTGATGGCACGCGAAAACCGGTCAAACAGACCTTGCGAGGCTTTGTACCGAAGCAGAAAGGCCGCGTTTTGACCCTGGCCGAAGCCGGATCCCATCACGTCGAGAGCGGGGTGAGGGGATGGCCGCAAGCAATCGGTACCACCGGCATCGAGTCCATCGGAGGTGGTTATTATTACATCTCCCACAATGGCCGTACGAAGGATGGTCGGGAGTATTGCGACCTCCGTCTCTACCGTTGGGTAGGAACTGCCGACCGTGCCTTTGAAGAAGTACGTTAAACCCACCAAGGACACACGCTGTCCTCCCTCTGAAAAACAGCCGGTCTGACTCCCCGTCAAACCGGCTTTCCTATCTCCGGCGTCACCACCACCCAAGTACCGTACCATACCTACCACCGTTCATCCCCCGTAGGAAGAGTGCATAAGGCCAAGAAAGCATCGTATTTAACCCAAATCGGTCATTAGAAACTTATTTTTTCCGTGGCACGTCTGTAACTCGTTAATATACAATGATATTCTAAACTGATTTTCTAATGACCGCAATTAGAAAATTGTACTTATAAATTGCTATATATCTGATAGTTACAAATCACACCACGAAAATCAGTTTCTAATGACCGATTTGGGTTTAACCGAACAGGGGTAAATGTAAACCATATTCAGCCACGACAATCATCGAACAAGTGTAGGGGCATATCGCATACGCCCTGATGTGAGCGGAAATGAAACCAACACGCAACCCAACACACCATTGTTTTTAACCGAACATGTGTAGGGGCGTAACGCATACGCCCTGATGTGGGCGAAAACGGAACCAATACACAAACCAATCAATCCCAAAAATCAATCGAACAGGTGTAGGGGCGTATCGCATACGCCCTCACGTGGGCGAAAACGGAATGATATCAGCGAACACATCATCATCGTCGAACATGCAATATCCCTGCCATGGAGGGCGTATGCGATACGCCCCTACACCTGTTCGATCATTTCATGGGTAAT
>CALZOH010000022.1 GCA_945827465.1 uncultured Prevotellaceae bacterium | reverse complement strand
GTGAGCGGAAATGAAATGTTGGCAGCGAACATAATACCATCGTTGAATGGGCATGTTCGCCGCCGTGGAGGGCGTATGCCTTGCGCCCCTACACATTTACGCTCAATATAATGAACAAATAATCTGAACCTCTTATTTGGCACGGTTTTTGTATCTATCATACATGATGAAAAGTTCTCTTGCTCACAGCGCAAAGGGCGGTTCATCATTAAAGTTGAATGAAAAATTATAGAACAATGATGGATGCACAATTGTCAAGTATATCGATTGTCCGGCTCAGGAATGCCGCACATTTTGAATTTGTAACCCGGTTCTACTCCATCGTGAATGAATACGATACGTCGAACGGGATGTTCCAGGAGGCCAAGGCAGCTTTTCAGCGTGCTATCAAGAAAGAAGAAGAGCGGATTACGACTTTCCAGTCTTCGGAGTGGACCTTGGTGATGAGGGAGGCAGGACATCGGCGGAAGTACAGCTACAAAGCCATTGTGGATTGCATCAAGACTTGGAGCAGAATCGAGACCACACCCTATTACGAGGATGCCCAAGACTTGAAACGCTATATCAAACTCTACGACATTGATCCTTATAAAGGTAAGATGGACGAGTTGTCGGGACGGTATCGCATCCTGATAGAAGATTTCACCACAGAGGAGAACCTGCAGAAGGTCAGGAACATCGGTGCCGAAGTGTTCTTGAACGAGTTGATGCGGGCCAACGCGGAGTTTTCGCAGGCTGTGACGGAGCGCGCTCGGGAGAAATCGCAGGTGGAAGGAACGGTGAAGGAGGTGCGAGAGGAAACGGAAATAGCCTTGAAAGAAATGATCATGGCCATCAACAGCCTATACTATTTGACGAGGGATGAACATTTGGCCGAAATCATCAAGATCTGCAATGTGGACATCAAGCGCGTTAAGACGCAGATACTCCGTCGGAAGAAGAAATTGAGTGCAGAACCGGAGATGCCCGAAATTCAGCAGACAGAACCATCAGTAGAACAGTCGATTGTAGACAAAGAGCAGAAAGAAAACACATTCCAATTGCCTTTTATTACAAATACTGAACGCAACATTTTTCAAACAGTTGATCAGGAACTAATCATGGGCGATCAACAATACAATTCACGTGCCTCTACAACAAAAGATGTAATAGTACGGGATAGGTGCGGATGATGTGAATTCTACCGAGAAAGTATATGGTGATATCGATTGAGGTAGTGGTATAATAACTGACTAGGTTGTTCAGTCGTTCCCAAATGTACCTAATAACAAGTCTTTACTTGTCAATTGTTTACTGAAATCAGCTCAAATAGTAGGATTTTTACTTGTTTATCAAATAATAATCGCAAAACTCTGCTCACTCTCATTTATTTCTGATTAACTTTGTGCCGTAATATATATAATGTAGAATAGGAAACAATAAAAGATATGGCACTACCGATAGCATCCATACCAGTACTGACTGGTGAAGTAGCCCGGCGATTCGAGGAGCGTGCGCAGGCTAATTACCAGCGATACCTCAACCGCACAGAGGAGCAAAAGAAGGTAGACGAGGCAATTCTGGAAAAGAAGTTTGCCGAGTTGTATAGCATGTTGTCAAAAGCCCATTTAGGAAGAAGATGAGTTTTTTGAAAGAACACTGCTCGCTGTTTTCCGTCAATGAGCCAAAGGAACTTGAAGGCTTCAATTGTGGAGACCTTGACATAGACGAGTTCTTTGCCAATGATTGTTTTGGTTTTACCAAGCAGTTGTTGGGCAAAACCTATTGTTATAGGTTAAATGAAGATCCGGAAACAGTTGTATGTGCTTTTACTCTTGCTAATGCTGGAATCAGGGTAAGCGATTTGCCTAATGCACGCAGAAAGAAAATTGAGGCTGACATACCACATGTAAAAGCCTTGAAGGATTATCCAGCTGTATTAGTGGCAAGGTTAGGAGTTTCATCCAAATTCTGTTCCAGACATATAGGCAGTGATGTTCTTGAATTCATAAAAATATGGTTCGTCGAACCTCTAAACAAAACAGGATGTCGATTTGTGATTGTTGACGCATATAACACTCCAAGGGCAATGGCGTTTTATGAGCAAAATGGTTTCACAACAGTGTTCAGTATAGAGCAACAGGAGAAAGATTACCGTCATATCACCTCAGAAACATCATTGAACACACGCTTGATGTTCTACGACTTGATGTCGATGATAGAAGAATATAGGTAGGAACACGCATTCATTCCTGCGACCCTAGTAATATAGGGTAATATAGATAGAATGCAATGTTGAACATATAGAAAAGTAGATATAAGACATAAGGAGGGTTCTCCTCTCTAAGACATAATTAAAGAAGCGTTATGCTCATCAAGTATTTGGAAACGTAGGAATTTTTCAAATTGCATACGAAGATGACATAGTGGTTCTCACGTATAGCGTGGGCTACTATTACTACATCTGTATGCAAGGTTTCCTACGACCTCCAAATTAGACGTGGAATATGTGGTTCACTCTCTTTTGTGCCAGTTTTTGTTTTGATTTGCCAAGCAATTATGAAGCAGAGTATAAAATCGTTTCTTAAATGTATGAGAGAAGACAGATTGTACAGAGTATATATTTTAAGTATTACTAATATGGGATTATTTGATTTTATATTTAGCTCGAAGAAAAAAGAACAAGAACGTATTCGCCTAGAAGCGGAGAAACGTCGTCAGAGATTAGAACAAGAACGTATTGCGCGTGAAAGAGAGCGTCGTCTTGAAGAAAACCGCCGTAAAGAACAGGAGAGGCAAGCACGGTTGAAAGCAGAACGTGACAAAATTAATAATTATAATTCGTCGGAATTCTTGAATCCATACGTTGATAGAGCTATTTCAACATACGAATCTGGAAATATAGGTCAACTGCAAAATGAGTTATATCAGTTGGTCTCTTTATTGAACAAGCCTGGAAGTGGTCGCTTCATCACTACATTTTCTCGAAAGGATAGATTATGTGAGGTGTTCAACCTTTGTCTTCAATATGACTGGATGAATGATTCTGACATTCGCGAAGTGTGGGCAGAGAACGCTTTTTATTGCATCTCTGAATACTTCAAAATTGCAAATAATCAACAAGATTATTTTGCAGCAGCATTAGACTTATTCCTTACATGTAGCTATGGTGAAAATAGTTTGAAGCCCAAGTTTAATGACATTTTGAGAAAGGCAAGAATCCATCCTTTCCATTCTAGCATATTTACTCAAAAAGAGTATGAGGGAGGTGCAGCATATATTTTGAGAGAGTTTTTATTTTTCAGCGCAACTATTATTTCGCCTATTGTAAAATCCCATCCGAACATTCTTTCAAGTTCAGTACGTTTAGCTTACGAGTCTGCAAAAACAGATTTTGAATTTGCAACTATCAGTCCTGAGGAAATAATAAAAAAAATGTCGTTTATTTCCGCAATTATTGGCTCAATACTTGACTCAATGTAATTATGTATGGATAAATGAGTTCATAGAAATAATTGTTTGTCCGAATGGTGATGGGTAATAGAACGACAACAAACCGACATCAATATGGCATCTTGGAAACATACAGAAATAATTATTGATGGGATGTCTGTGAAAGCACAGGCTCCCGTTATTGTGTCGGCTAGTAGAAGTACGGACATACCGGCTTTTTATGCTGACTGGTTCTTTGACCGATTAGAGAAAGGGTATTCTGCGTGGACAAATCCTTTTAACGGTGTGAAATCGTATGTTTCCTATGAACAGACACGATTTATCGTATTCTGGTCTAAAAATCCTCGTCCACTACTTGACTATCTGCATATTCTTGAAAAACACAATATCAAGTGTTACATTCAATATACACTTAATGATTATGAGCAGGAGAAACTTGAAAGAGTACACTCGCTCGATTTTCGTATTGAAACGTTTAAGATGCTCGTTAAACAACTGAGTAAAGAAGCAGTTATATGGCGATTTGACCCAATGATTTTAACGGATGATATTTCTGTAGATGATTTGCTCCGAAAAGTCCAAAACATAGGCGATCAGCTGAAAGATTATACAGAAAAACTTGTCTTTAGTTATGCAGACATTGCAATGTATAAAAAAGTCAAGCACAACCTTAATGCCAGTGGCATACCATATCATGAATGGGAAACAGAGCAGATGGAGGACTTTGCAAGAAAACTATCTGCAATGAATAGTGAACGAGGCTGGAACTTTCAGCTTGCCACCTGTGGAGAGAAAATAGATATGGCCCAATATGGCATCCTGCATAATCGTTGTGTAGATGGAGACCTCATTGCTCGCTTGGCATATGATGACAAGCAACTTATGGATTTTATGAAAATCAAGATAGAGGATATGCCAACTCCAACACTATTTGGTGATGTCGATATTCCAAAGGGCGCAATACGTTTGCCGAACAATCGTTATTTTCTTAGTACACATAAAAAAGATGCAGGCCAACGGCAGTTTTGCGAGTGTATGGCATCGAAGGATGTTGGCGAATACAATACTTGCCCACACCTTTGTGAATACTGTTATGCAAATACAAGTAAAGAATCGGCATTGCAGAATTGGCAGTGCCATAAATGGAATCCTTATTCTGAAACAATAACAGGGCGATGAGTTACATATCAGACATTCAGCAAATCAGAAATTTGACGATAAGTGATATTGTCAGAACGGCGGTAAAGTATCTTCCCACTCAATGGAGAGAAAGGCCTTGGGAATATCGTGATAAACAGGAACGACACCTCAATCATGGCACTGCAATTCTAGAAACAGAAGAACAATGTCTTGCATACTTGGCTGCTTACGGTAAGATGCACGATCACAAATTGCGCAGGGCATTAGACGGCCGGGAATTTCCTTTCCAATACCTAAAAGATGGTTTTGAGATTTACGATTGGGGTTGTGGCCAAGGATTGGGAACAATTGTCCTTGTTGAATGTTTGCGAGGAAAAGGATTGCTTAATCATTTGAAGCGTGTCTATTTGGAAGAACCTTCTGACATGGCCCGTTCCAGAGCATTGCTACATATCAATCAATCTTTAAATGAGAATAAAATAGAAGTTCTTGAGAACAACAAATTCCTACCATCTGATAAAGATGACAACAATGCCGTTGCCTCAATAGATGTTAAGGAACGATGTGCTATTCATATTTTTTCAAACATACTTGACATAGAAGAAGTTAGTTTAAAGAAAACATCGCAATTGGTGGCTTCTTCGGGCACCCGTCACATCGTTCTGTGTGTTGGCCCTGCAAAACGAAGTGATTACAGAATTACTCAGTTCCTTAAATATTTTAGAGGTGAAGATGTAAATGTCTTTACAGCGTTTAGCGAAGTGAACTTTGGTCAACTGCCCAATAAACACACTTATGGCTGCTTCATTAGGAGTTTTACTTTCTGTTTAGACTCTGCACAGACAGTATTACAGAAATTTACCTATTTCGCTCCAATCCAACTATTTGCTTGTTATTCGGATTGTATATCAAATGAGTGTACAGTCAAAAGTTCGTTTGAATTATTGGCACCATTCGACATGTCTGCCCACAAAAGCGAAAACCCTGTGTTTGCTCTCACAAGTAACATAATATCACGTGGATATGAAACATTTGCAAGTAACAGAATATACCAAGCTATTTCACACTTGAAAGGAAATGATCGTAGGAATGCCCTGATAGCAATAGCTCGTTTGCAAAAGACTTTGGCGGAAATGCTCATGTCAGAAAGAGCAGATTTGAAGAAAGGTGAATGGAATTTTGTCGTACTTGAAGATGAAACAAACATTGCACGTATAGCCATCGAAGATTTCTATGAAATGTATCATCATCTTATTGCACTGACAGAAGACTATTCACATCTAAGGCTGCCAAAGTTTAATCTATTCAATGTCAGAACGGCTGACCCGTTATTTCTATACGATGCTATTTTTGATATTTCAATTTCAAAAATATGTGAACCTGACAAAGTCGCTTTCGGCAATTATCGGATTCAAAATGATTGCTATTTTGTGATTCGTTCTTCTCGTAATATATATGATGAAAGGACAATATATACATCTGAGCGTATCAAATACAAACCTCTCGTCACACGCGACAACCAAGGCAATTACCATTCTATAGAAGATGATGTTGCTCACCTTCGTTACTTCCTCAACCGATTATTTCAAAAGCGGGATTTCCGCCCGGGGCAATTACCGATACTTAATCGTGCATTGCAGTTAAAGAGCGTTATCGGATTGCTTCCTACAGGAGGTGGTAAGTCGCTAACTTATCAATTGGCTGCATTATTACAACCTGGTGTTACACTTGTTATAGACCCATTACGAGGTTTAATGAAGGATCAATTTGATGGCTTGCGAAGGATTGGCATTGACTGTATTTCTTATATCAACAGCGATTTGGGCGCAAAGGAAAAACGTGAGAACGAAAGAAAACTGACCAACTCACAAGTTCAAATTCTATTCCTTTCTCCCGAAAGGTTAAGCATCCATAAATTTAGAGAGACTCTCCGTGCGATGAATGAGTCTTGTGTGTATTTCGCCTATGGAGTTATTGATGAGGTACACTGTGTGTCTGAGTGGGGTCATGATTTCCGGCTGACTTATCTACACTTAGGAAGGAATCTTTATAACTACGTTTTGCCAAAGTCGGTTGAGGGCAAGGATAATCATATCTCGCTCTTTGGCTTAACAGCAACTGCCTCTTTTGACGTGTTGGCAGATGTAGAGCGTGAATTATCGGGTATAAGTTCATATTCACTGGAAGAGGATGCTACTGTAAGATATGAGAATACAAATAGACAGGAACTACAATACTATGTATATAGCGTAAATGCAGAGCAGGCAAAAAAGGTACGTGAGGTTGGGGCGATCAAGCAAAATGCATTATTAGATGCTATAAAAGATGCTACTAACAAACTCAATGAAATACAAAGTGAAAAAAATACAGAGGAAATTTGTAAACGGTTTCTGAGGCGTGAAAACATAACAGATGACGATAAGAAAACAGAGATTATAGGAACGGACTTATCGGTTAATGTTCACGAAAATTGGTTCGCTTACGACCATAGCTCGGAAGCGGCAATAGTCTTTTGCCCAAGAGCAAATGGTGGAGACTTATTTGTTGATGGTGTCGCAACTCATCTGCAATCGCAAGGGCTTAGATACATTGCAACATATAAAGGAGGCGCTGACCCAAGAAACCAAGATGCTTTTTTGTCTGGTGAAAAGAATTTGATGGTCGCTACAAAGGCTTTTGGCATGGGAATTGACAAACCCAATGTCCGCCTTACCTTTCATTTAAACTATCCAAGTTCACTTGAATCATTTGTTCAAGAAGCCGGGCGTGCTGGTAGAGACAGGAAAATGGCTCTTGCGACAATCATGTACGCTCCAAAAACATTCTATGTAAAGAATGTGAAGACAAATACATGGGGACAATTTTCGTCAGACTATCAGACAAACAAGTTCTTCTATGACAGTAATTTTTTGGGTGAAGACTTTGAACTCTTTGTTATGAGGCTTCTGATGGACACTCTTCAGGTAAGAATAAGTAATGAGGAGTTTTACGGCATAGAAGATGTAACTATAAAACCGACAAATGGTATTATTAGGTTTATTAATAGATATGAACATGGGCAGACTTTAACTTATTATTTGTCTTATAGGGAGCAGGATGAAGTACTGGATAGGTATAACCAGATACTTCTACAGTATAACATGCCTATTTTTGAAACCCCTAATGCGCGACAGTTAAAAAATACCAGTGGTTTCAGTTATATACATGACTATGGATCAGCCAAATATAAAGATGCCATCCAAAAGGCAATATATAGGATGTGTGTGATTGGGTTGATTGACGATTTTACTGAAGACTATGAACGATCCACATTCAGAATAACCACGGTCTGCCACGAAGATAGCCATTATTATGAGTGTCTTAGGCTCTACTATCGAAAATACTATTCTGATGAGAGGACGGACGATATGATGGAAGAAGTGAAGTCTTTAGCTGTTACTGACGGGGCAATAATGGCATGTCTCAAACACTTAACCTCTTTTATCTACCGTAGCATAGCGCAGAAAAGAGCTCGTGGAATTCTTGATATGGAACAGTTCTGTAATATGGCCATCAAATCTGGCAAGAATTGGTGTGAAACTAATGAAGACTTAAAGGATTTCATTTATTTCTACTTTAACTCGAAATATGCTCGTGAGAATTTCGAGACATATGATTCTTTTCTTAAAAAAGATGTGCCTTATTCACTGAAAGATGATACAAATACAGACTTACACTCAGAAAACGAGATAACAAGTTTTGAGTTGGTCAAGAAATATATGCGTGTTGTTGATCCCGAAATTGTAAACAATGACTCACAAACAGACAATGTCAAACACCTACAAGGTGCAATACGCCTCATTCGAAGGGCTATCGTAGAAATGAATCCCGTGTTGAACCTTTTAAATATCTTCTGCATACTGTTTCTAGGTCAACAAGACAATGAATTGCTTGAAGAAGAAATATGTAGCGACTACGAAGCGGTAGTTGAATATTATTCGAAGAAAGGTAATACAAAACTACTAGATGAATATGCAAATCTTCTTGTCAAGCATGCAGTTCTTGATAATTCGACTAAAGACTACTTACAAAAATTATATAAATTCATTTTGCTTAAACACCATTTATTAGAACTTAAACATTTTGTGTCTCAATATATATATTAAAAATGATAGACGATAAAATCAACAAGGCTTTAACAGAAATGGAAGCCAATCTCAGAAGCGTTAGGTCTGCAAATGACCAAGTAAACAATACCGTAAATGCCTATAAAGCACTTGCTGCAAGTACTACAGCCTATGCCGACAGTTTGTCTGTTATAAAAGATAGCGTAGAAAAACTTGTTAGGGCTGTTGGAAATGACTACGATAAAAATATTGCAGAATTTGATAAAGACCGTAATCAAATCGTGGCATCATGCAATCAAACGATTGCGGATGTAAATCTGACAATACGCGACGTAAAACTATCCTTTGATGACAACATAAAGCAGATACACAATAAGTTAAATTATCTTCTTGCTATAAACGGGATAATCCTTTTGGCCATGGTATTGCTACACTTTTGGGGTTGATGTATCACTTGTATCCGGATGCTGAAGAATTATTGATATCTGTCTGTTTATCCACTTTATAATATCAAATGAAAATAACAATTCTAAATACTGCTTTGGTTGAAGCTAAAAGTTCTTGCGTTTGTCCATTTCAGATGAAAGCAGTACCTTTGCACCCGTTTTTAAGAAACCGAGTAAATGATTAATAAATCCGTCAGAATAGCTGCTTTATTCGATTTGGATGGTGTGATTGTTGATACCGAAGAGCTTTATAGTCGTTTTTGGAAACAAATCGGTGAATGCTACTTTCCGGAGAAGAAAGATTTCGCTTCTGCTATTAAGGGTAGCACGCTTACGAAGATTTTGCAGGAACATTTTTCTCATGATGCTACGATAGCGGAGGAAGTTTGTCGTAAATTGGATGAATGGGAAGTTAAAATGACCTATGATTATATTGACGGAGCGGAGCAATTTATCCATCAGCTACATGATGCAGGTATAGAAATGGCCATTGTTACTAGTTCTAATGACAAAAAGATGGAACAAGTCTACCGTTCGCATCCGGAATTGAAAGAGCTTTTTCAACAGATTCTTACTGCCGATGATATTACGGCTTCCAAACCTGACCCTCAGTGTTACTTGAAAGCCGCTGAGATGTTGGGTGTTGACAAAGACGACTGCGTAGTGTTTGAGGATTCGCTCAATGGATTGCACTCCGGTCGAAACGCTCACATGAGAGTGGTGGGGTTGGCTACCACGTTGCCTTTCGATGAAGTGGAAAAACTGGCTGATGTGACCATTAAAGATTTCCGGTCATTCGGTTTAGATGATATGAAGAGATTGCTTAATAAATAGTATACATCCCATAAAACAATATAAATAATGAGTGGTTATTTAGTGGAAGATACACGCAAGGTGACGACACATCGTCTGTGTGAAATGAAGCAGCAAGGGAAAAAGATCGCAATGCTGACCTCGTATGATTTCACAATGGCCCGTTTGGTTGATGGTGCAGGAATCGACATTGTGTTAGTAGGTGATTCGGCATCGAATGTGATGGAAGGAAATACTACTACATTGCCCATTACGCTCGATGAAATGATTGTGTATGCCCGCTCTGTGGTTCGCGGAGTGAAAAGAGCATTGGTGGTATGCGACATGCCGTTTGGTACGTATCAAATCAATACCACTGAAGGTGTTCGTAACGCGGTGAGAATTATGCAAGAAACAGGATGCGATTGCGTAAAACTTGAAGGTGGTGAAGAAATCATCGAAACCGTTCGCAGCATACTTGCTGCCGGTATTCCCGTGATGGGACATCTGGGCCTGACACCTCAAAGCATCAATAAATTTGGTACCTTCTCTGTTCGTGCCAAAGAAGAAGCCGAAGCACGTAAGTTGATTCGTGATGCTCATTTGCTGGAAGAGGCCGGCTGTTGTGCCATCGTATTGGAAAAAATTCCGGCAAAGTTGGCTGCGCAAGTGACTGCCGAACTCAAAATACCTTTGATAGGAATTGGTGCCGGTAAGGATGTTGACGGACAGGTGCTCGTGGTGAACGATATGTTGGGCATGGACCTCAGTTTCTCGCCGAAGTTTCTGCGTAGATATGCCCGTTTGGCAGACGTGATTCACGATGCGGTTGGTCAATATGTGACCGATGTTAAGAATCAGGATTTCCCCAACGACCAGGAAGCCTATTAATCACGTATGTGTGTAATTAAGATATTGTGCGAGGTAATGCGGAGTGAAGAATCCGTCACCTCGCTTTTTCTATTAGTTAGATAGAATTCATGGAAAGTATGGAATACAAAGACCGCTCAAGCCGATTTTGGAATCAGGACTACATCAAGATGTGTCTGACCCAATTGTTGGTGATGTTGGCCGTCATGATGCAATTCCCAATTTTGCAGTCTTCTCATCAGTCGGTGGGTGCAGATGTGTGGACCTATCTGTTATGTACGGCGGCATTTTGTGTGGGAATGGTTTTCCCGGGACCGTTCAGTGCCTATATGGTTGATGCTTATAAACGCAAGCGGGTATGTTCATGGTCGGTGGTAGGTATTGGTATAGCTGCAATGGGATTGTCGCATACCAGCAATTTGCTGTTGATGCTTCCTATCCGACTGTTTGAAGGTGTTTGTTTCGGAATTTTCCAGATGTCGTTGGGCAGTACTATCATTAACGACTTATCCATATCGGAACGTAGAACCCAAACAGACTATTATTTCTTATGGTTTGGACGTTTAAGTCTTCCTTTGGCCATGATGAGTTGCTGGTTGTTTTCGGCGGGTTATGTTAACGAAGAATTGTTCTACCTGTCGGCTCTGCTATGTTTAGCCGGTTTGTTGCTGATAAGCAGTGTGAGAGTGCCATTTAGAGCTCCCAATAAAGTAAAACTGGTTTCGTTTGATCGTTTTTGGTATCCTCATGCGTGGCTGTTGTGCTTGAACCTTCTGCCGCTGACAATGATAGAGGGAATATGGTTGGGTGGTGAAGTAAGTCCAATGGATGCCTTGTTGTTATTTGTGGGAATGTTGACGGCTTGTTTTACGCATCGTAACTTCTTTGAAGCGGCAGATGAGAGAGCCGATGCTGTTTCGGGAATGTTGTTGGTAATTGCCTCAATGATATTGCTTCTTATGGAAGGCGATCAACGCAATGTGGTATTTGCTGCCTACTTTATGTTGGGGGTTGGAATTGGATGGTCGGCTTCCCGTTTCTTGCTGTATTTCTTGAAACTCTCCAATCATTGTCAACGAGGTACTTTACAGCAAACTTATGTGATATCAGCTACTGTAGGCATTGGTGCCGGATTTGTGCTTGGTTATTGGCAGGTGGATATCTATCTGACGCTTTTATTATCGGTTATCACCTTGCTCCAATATCTATTGATTACTCATCGGTGGTGGAAGAAACAAGGTGGTAGAGACTTTAAATTTCGCGAAGTGTAAATCTCAAGTTTTTGCTGAAACTTCTCTTATTTTGTTCTAAAGTGGAAGAGCAGTGTTTTTGGCGTGAGTTTTCATAGATGCTGTGGGCTTATATGACTAAATAAATTGTATCTTTGCGTAAGAATAAAACCAAATAATAATGGCATCAAAAATTAAATGTATAGGAATTCTGACATCAGGTGGTGACGCTCCTGGTATGAATGCTGCAATTCGAGCCATTACTCGAAGTGCAATCTGTAACGGATTTACCGTTAAAGGGATATATCGCGGTTACGATGGATTGATTAATGGTGAAATTAAAGAGTTTACTACAGAAGATGTCAGCAATATTATTCAGACTGGAGGAACTATCTTGCGTACAGCTCGTTCAACCGAGTTCTTAACTCCCGAAGGAAAAGAAAAAGCCTATCAACAATTGGTTAAGCATGGCATTGACGCTTTGATTGTGATAGGTGGAGATGGTTCATTGACGGGTGCCCGTGATTTTGCAGAAATGTATGATGTTCCTTGTGTGGGTTTGCCCGGTACGATTGATAATGATTTGTATGGTACCGATTCAACGATTGGATATGATACCACTTTAAATACGATTACTTGGTGTGTTGATAAGATCCGTGATACGGCACATTCTCATGAACGAATATTCTTTGTAGAAGTGATGGGTCGTGATGCCGGTTTCTTGGCGCAGAATAGTGCCATCGCTTCAGGTGCTGAAGCTGCCATTATACCAGAATACAATACAGATAGTGACCAATTGGTGAAGTTTATGGAGCGTGGTATCCGTAAGAGCAAGCGCAGTTGTATTGTCATTGTAAGTGAAAGTCCTAAATGTGGTGCTATGTATTATGCCAATCGTGTGACGAAGGAATATCCTCAATTTGATGTGCGAGTTTCTATTTTAGGGCATTTGCAGCGTGGTGGTTCTCCTTCAGCTCAAGATAGAATTTTAGCCAGCCGTTTGGGTGTAGGTGCCATTGAAGCCTTATTGCAGG
This sequence comes from uncultured Prevotellaceae bacterium, assembly GCA_945827465.1. Classification (GTDB taxonomy): domain Bacteria; phylum Bacteroidota; class Bacteroidia; order Bacteroidales; family Bacteroidaceae; genus UBA6382. Next base: position 7,998 of record CALZOH010000022.1, on the reverse strand, counting down.
GACAACGAAACATTATGGTAGGAATACGCAATGACCAAGTAGTATATGTGCCTTTTGTAGAAGCTGTTACTCGTGAAAAGCCAATCAGTATGGAACTGATAAAGGTGCTCAATGAATTATCGATATAGAATCAATTAATAGTGACAATAATAAAATAATAAGATAAGATGACACAAATAAATGGGCGTATTTCCCAAGTAGTCGGACCTGTTGTAGACGTATCCTTTGATACGAATGGAAAGAACTCTGCAGACGTTTTGCCAAAAATTCATGATGCAATTGAAGTAGAGCGGAAAGGCGAGAAACCACTTGTGCTCGAAGTAGAGCAACATATAGGAGAAGATACCGTTCGCACTGTTGCCATGGATAGTACGGATGGTTTGCAGAGAGGTTTGGAGGTTAAACAGACCGGCGCTCCTATCTGTATGCCGGTAGGTGACCAGATCAAAGGACGTTTGTTGAACGTTGTAGGAGAAGCTATTGATGGTATGAAAGACTTTGATTATACCGGTGCGGCTCCTATTCATCATGCACCTCCGAAGTTCGAGGATCTGAAAACTTCGCAGGAGATTCTGACAACCGGTATCAAGGTAATTGACCTTTTGGAACCTTATGTTAAGGGTGGAAAGGTTGGTTTGTTCGGTGGTGCCGGTGTAGGTAAAACTGTGTTGATTATGGAGTTGATTAACAATGTGGCAAAAGGTCACGATGGTTATTCTGTAATTGCCGGTGTGGGTGAGCGTACTCGCGAAGGTAATGACATGCTCCGAGAAATGATCGAAGCCGGTGTTATTAAATATGGCGAAGAGTTTAAGAAGTCAATGGAGGAAGGACATTGGGATCTTTCTAAGGTTGATTATAATGAAGTTGCCAAGAGCCAAGCAACCTTGGTGTATGGTCAGATGAATGAGCCTCCTGGTGCACGTGCTTCGGTAGCATTGTCGGGTTTGACCGTTGCAGAGTCATTCCGCGATCAAGGTGCCAAGGAAGGAAAGATGTCTGATATCTTGTTCTTTATTGATAATATTTTCCGTTTTACTCAGGCTGGTTCTGAGGTGTCAGCATTGCTGGGCCGTATGCCTTCGGCTGTAGGTTATCAACCAACGCTTGCCAGTGAAATGGGTGCCATGCAGGAACGTATTACTTCAACTAAGAGCGGATCTATTACTTCCATTCAGGCTGTATATGTGCCTGCAGATGACTTGACAGACCCTGCTCCTGCTACCACCTTCTCACACTTGGATGCTACTACAGTATTGAGTAGAAAGATTACAGAGTTGGGTATTTATCCGGCCGTTGATCCGTTGGCATCATCATCAAGAATATTGGATGCGTCGATTATAGGTAAAGAACATTATGATTGTGCGCAGAGAGTAAAGCAAATCCTGCAGAAATATAATGAACTTCAGGACATCATTGCCATCTTGGGTATGGATGAGTTGTCGGATGAAGATAAATTGACGGTGAATCGCGCGCGTCGTGTTCAGCGTTTCTTGAGTCAGCCCTTTACGGTTGCATCACAGTTTACGGGACTTCCCGGTGTGATGGTATCGTTGGAAGACTGTATCAAGGGATTCAATATGATTCTTGATGGTGAAGTGGATTATCTGCCCGAACAGGCCTTCTTGAATGTAGGTACTATCGAAGAAGCTATCGAAAAAGGTAAGAAGTTGCTTGAAGAGGCTAAAGGAAAATAAAAGATGAAACTGACAATCGTATCGCCGGAAAGAATCTTATTTCAAGGAGACGCTGAATCGGTAACGGTTCCGGGCACAAAAGGAGAGTTTGAGGTGCTTAATCAGCATGCACCGATTATCTCCAGTCTGAAGGCCGGAAAGTTATCATATCAATCATCCGAGAAACAGACAATCAATATTTTGGGAGGGTTCATTGAAGTAGCCAATAATGAAGTCTCTGTTTGTGTTGAAGTAGAGTAATAACTTAATATAATAACAATGTATCGCCAATTTCTTTATACGACATTGCTCACTTATATAGTAGCAGTTGCTGCAATTATAGGGGTAGCTGTGTGTGTATTGGGATGTACCTCATTTCCTTATTGGATGCTGATGTCGTCGGCAGCGTTGTTATTGGTTTATTCATTGCTCTCATTCTGCTATTATCGTAAAGTGTTGGCATCTGATGCGCAGGCAGTAGTACGATTTTATATGCTTCATACAGTCTTGCGTTTTATTCTTTGCGGTGCGATATTGCTGATTGCCTCAGTGATGTATGACAAACCGGTTCGTACGTCATTTATGGCATGCTTTTCAGTATTGTTTTTATTAACAATGGTGAGTGAAAGTTTCTTGTTTATCCATAATGAAAAGGTATTGAATGAAAAGAAAAAGTCTATATAAGTCTTTCCTGCTCCTTTGTCTGTGCACGTTGATGTTTTTTCCCATTCAGGCCCGCGCGTCTGAGGCGGAAGAGCAGACAGAGATTAATGTGCAGGAATTAGTAATGGAACATACGAGCGATTCCCATGAATGGCATATTACAACCATTAATGGCTCGCATGTGTCAATACCATTACCAATCATTGTATACACATCACAAGGATTACAAACATTTATGTCTTCCAGATTTCACGAAGGTGATGGAGTATATAATGGTTTGTATTTAAATGAAGATGGAAAGATTTGTGAAAAAGATGCTTCGGGGCAGGAACAAAAAGTTTGGGACTTCTCCATAACTAAGAATGTATTACAGTTGTGGATTGTAGTTGCTCTCTTGTTGGTCATCTTTCTTTATTGTGCGCGTTGGTATAAAAACAAGCGTCCTGAAGATGAAGCTCCTAAAGGCTTCGTGGGGTTCATCGAAATGTTTGTGATGTTTGTGTACAATGACATTATTAAGGAAACAATTGACGAGAAGCATTATCGCTTTTTTGCTCCTTATCTATTGACCGTCTTTTTCTTTATCTTTATCTCGAATCTGATTGGTTTAGTTCCTATTTTCCCAGGAGGAGCGAATCTGACCGGTAACATTGCCATCACTTTCTTTTTAGCATTGTGTACGATGCTTCTTACCAATATATTCGGTAATAAGCATTATTGGAAGGATATATTTTGGCCGGATGTACCTTGGTGGTTAAAGGCTCCCATTCCTATTCTTCCCGTGATAGAACTCTTCGGCGTATTCACTAAACCTTTTGCATTGATGATTCGTCTTTTTGCCAACATTTTTGGTGGACATGCCGTTGCTATTTCATTGACATGCGTGATTTTTATCACTTGTCAGATGGGATTGTCGAAAGGTGCGGCCATATCTCCTATTAGCGTTTTGCTCATGATCTTTATGGATCTGTTGGAAGTATTGGTTGCCTTTATTCAAGCTTTTGTATTCACCATGTTGAGCTCTGTGTTTATCGGGCTTTCACATCAAGGTGGAGAGGAGCATTAAGTAGAAATTCAAAGTAAAATAAAAGTATAATCATTAAAAAACAACATTATGTTATCATTAGTATTGTTACAAGCGGCCGCTGCTGGCTTAGCTAAATTAGGTGCTGCTGTTGGTGCAGGTTTGGCCACAATTGGTGCCGGTATTGGTATTGGAAACATTGGTGCACATGCAATGGATGCAATTGCTCGTCAGCCTGAGATGGCAGGTAATATTCGTATTAATATGATTATTATTGCCGCATTGGTTGAGGGTGCTGCCTTCTTTGCATTGGTTGTTTGTCTTCTTTAATTTTCACAGAAGTATTTATGCCGTCTTTTTTAACTCCCGATTTCGGCTTGTTGTTTTGGATGCTCATTGCATTTCTTGTCGTTTTTGGCATATTGGCCAAATTCGGTTTTCCTATTATCATTAATATGGTAGAGGAAAGAAAGAAATATATTGATGAGTCTCTACAAAGTGCTCGTGAAGCTAATGAGAAGTTAGCAAACATCAAGGCTGAAAGCGATGCTATTTTAATGGAAGCGCATCAACAACAATCACAGATTTTGAAGGATGCGACTGCAACTCGCGATAAGATTATCCGTGAGGCAAAGGATAGGGCGACGGCTGAAGGAAATAGGATTTTAGAAGATGCCCGTCAGCAAATTGTGGCTGAGCGTGAGAAAGCCTTGCGTGCAAACCGCGAAGAGGTGGCGAACTTGTCTATTCAAATAGCAAGTAAGGTAATCGCTAAAAACTTACAGGAAGATAAGCAGCAAGTGCAGTATATCGATAGCCTGTTGAATGAAATGTCTATTTTCAATAAGTAGGTATGGATTTAGGAATTATTTCTGTGCGTTATGCTAAGGCTTTGCTGAAGTTTGCGTCTGAGAAAGGTGAAGTGAGGAATGTTTATCAGTCTATGCAGACATTGACTGAGTCATTTCAGACTATCCCTTCTCTTCGGCAGACTTTAGAAAATCCCATTGTTGATAATGACCGGAAGTTGCATATTCTGACTTTAGCAGCAGGCAAGGATATATGTGAAAGTCTTCGACAGTTCTTTCTGCTTGTATTGAAGAATCGTCGTGTTACGATGATTCAATTCATAGCACATTCCTTTATCGATTCTTATAGAAAGCAAAATCATCTTATCAATTGTGAGTTGACGGTTCCGGTTTCTTTGGACGATGTTCAGCTCAATCGATTGAAGAAGTTGGTAAATGAGAAAACCAATAATGAAATTGAGTTTATTGTCAATGTAGATCCTTCGATTATAGGAGGGTTTATTATGGAGTACGATTCTACTTGTTTGGATGCGAGTATTGCTGGTCGTCTGAAGAACATCAAAAAGAGTTTGCTCAATGATGATAAATTCTTAATATCTAATCACGGATAAGAAATATTATGCCTGATAAAATAAAACCGAGTGAAGTTTCCGAACTTCTTTTGAATGAATTGCAGAATGTAAATGCTGAAGTTCAGTTCGAAGAGGTTGGTAAGGTGCTTCAAGTAAGTGATGGAGTTGCTCGTTTGTATGGTTTGCGTAATGCAACCCAGAATGAGTTGCTCGAGTTTGAAAATGGTACGATGGCCATCGTGATGAATCTTGAAGAGGATAACGTGGGTGTCGTATTGTTAGGCTCTACCGAAGGAATCAAGGAAGGCCAGACTGTGAAGCGTACCGGTCGCCTTGCTTCTATCGAAGTGAGCGATGAGATGATAGGTCGTGTAATCAATCCTCTGGGACAGCCCATTGACGGTGGACTGCCTATCGGAGGTGAGAAGTTTCAAATGCCTTTGGACCGTAAAGCGCCTGGTGTAATTTTCCGTCAGCCGGTTAACGAGCCCCTCCAGACTGGATTGAAAGCGATTGACTCAATGATTCCCATCGGTCGTGGTCAGCGTGAGTTGATTATTGGTGACCGTCAGACCGGAAAATCGGCCATTGCCATTGATACGATTATCAATCAAAAGGAAAACTTTGAAAAGGGTGAACCTGTTTATTGTATTTATGTAGCCATTGGTCAGAAAGCGTCAACCGTTGCAGGTTTGGTTAATACGTTGAAAGAGCGTGGTGCCATGAAATACACCACGGTTGTATCGGCTACAGCTGCTGATCCGGCCTCCATGCAATATTATGCGCCTTTCGCAGGAGCTGCAATTGGAGAGTATTTTAGAGATAGAGGCTATCATGCTTTGGTCGTATTTGATGATTTGTCCAAGCAAGCAGTGGCATATCGTGAGATCTCTTTGGTGTTACGCCGTCCTTCCGGTCGTGAGGCTTACCCGGGTGATGTCTTTTATTTGCATTCTCGTTTGTTGGAACGTGCCGCCAAGATGAATGCGCAGACAGAGGTAGCAGAGAAAATGAATGATTTACCTGCCTGCATGAAGGGTAAGGTTCGTGGTGGAGGCTCGTTGACAGCATTGCCAATCATTGAAACCCAAGCAGGCGACGTGTCTGCATATATTCCGACCAATGTGATATCTATTACCGATGGTCAAATCTATTTGGACACGAATCTCTTTAATCAGGGTTTCCGTCCGGCTATTGATGTTGGTATCTCAGTGAGTCGTGTTGGTGGTTCCGCTCAGATCAAAAGTATGAAGAAGATAGCAGGAACATTGAAGATAGACCAAGCTCAGTACCGTGAGTTGGAGGCATTCTCTAAGTTCTCTTCAGATATGGATCCTGTAACTGCTATGACACTCGACCGTGGACGAAAGAATAACAGACTGTTAGTACAGCCGCAATATTCTCCAATGGTTGTTGGCGAGCAGATTGCCATTCTATATTGTGGTACGCATAGTTTGCTTCATGATGTTCCTCTTGATAAGGTTGAGGACTTCCAGGAGAATTTCTTGCAGATCATGCGCTCTAATTACCGTGAAACGGTTATTGACGTGCTTTCTGCCGGAAAATTAACCGATGAAGTGAGTGCTATCATCGAAAAAGTAGCGAAGGAAGTATCCAGTCAGTTTAAACATTAACCTATGGCATCACTAAAGGAAGTTAAGAATCGCATCAATTCAGTCCAAAGTACGCGTAAGATTACGAGTGCCATGAAGTTGGTAGCTTCTTCCAAGTTGCACAAAGCTCAGGCATCGATTGAGAGCATGCTTCCTTATGAGCGTCAACTCAATCGAATGATGTCGCGCTTTGTTAGTGAGATGCAGGGAGAAGTGTCGTCTTCCTTTGTTGAACAGCGTAAAGTCAATAAGGCAGTAGTCATTCCTATCTCTTCCAACTCAAGTCTGTGCGGTGCATTCAATGCAAATGTCATCAAAGAGGTTGGCCGGGTGGTAGAACAGCTTCGGAGCGAAGGTGTTTCCATCGAAATACTCCCAATCGGTTCTAAGGTGGCAGATAAAGTGAAGAGCATGGGTTTCTCGTTTGATAGTAATCATGCTTCATTGCTTGATAAGCCGTCTTATGCCGATGCCGCTCAGTTGGCTGCAACCCTTATGCAGCGTTATGCCGAGAAAGAAATCGATCGAGTTGTCCTTATCTACAATCACTTTAAGAATACGGCGACGCAAGTTCTGACCGTAGATGACTTCCTACCTATCTCCCTCAATAGTGTTTCTACGTCGGAGTCGGTTAGTGGAAAGATTGTAGCGGACTATATCGTTGAGCCCTCGCGTGAGGAGATTGTGTCGCAATTGATTCCGAAGGTCTTGTATCTGAAGGTATACACGGCCATTCTCGATAGTTTGGCCAGTGAACATGCTGCACGCGTGGTTGCCATGCAGGTTGCGACCGATAATGCGGACGAATTACTCAATGATCTCACGTTAATGTACAACAAAACCCGACAAGCTGCGATTACGTCAGAGTTGTTGGACATTGTTGGTGCTTCATTTCAATAGTTGTAATCATTTCTACATGATTATATTGTTGGTGCCTCCTTTGTGGAGGCACTTTTTTTGTGATTAATTTGATGATGGCAGCATCGTTGGACGGAATCATTTGACGGAATGTTTTTATCCGATATAGGTTCGATGCTTTCCGAACTGGTGTAGGGGAGTATGGCAGACGCTTTCACATGGGCGGAAACGAAATGATGGCGGCGAACGCATCACCGCCGTTTCATCTGTTTTTTCGCCGCTGTGGAGGGCGTATGCGATACGCATCAACAGTTTTTGTATCATTTCATAAATAACACGACGGTCAAATGAACTGTTTTGATGCTGATATGAACACGACAAAACTGTCGAACGAACCTCTGCGATGGTAACATCACTATGACAAAACCCTCAAACGAATCACGACGAACCTTTAAATAAATACAATTTTAACTCGAAATATTAACATTCATTCAAACAATACCGTTGTGAAACGGCCGAAACGATCGTGACGATGCTAACTTCTATGTGACATTTTGGCCGTTGCGACTGCAGTTATTATAGAATGTTAAAGCAATTGGGCCGAACAGTTAACAGCGATACAGACTTCTATGTGACATTTTAACCGTTGCGATTGCATTTATTAAAGAATGTGAACGCAATTTCGTCGTCACGACCGTTACGACGGTTTTGTGTGACCCGAGTCAGCGTCGTCACGATCGTTTTGAGGGTTTTGTGTGACCCGAGTCAGCATCGTCACGATCG
>CALZOH010000021.1 GCA_945827465.1 uncultured Prevotellaceae bacterium | reverse complement strand
AATCAAGACCCCTTGATTCCTACTTGCACCCGGTGACATCACAAATCAAGACCCCTTGATTTCTACTTGCACCCGGTGACATCACAAATCAAGACCCCTTGATTCCTACTTGCATCCCGTGACATCGCAAATCAAGACCTCTTGATTCCTACTTGCACCCCGTGACATCACAAATCAAGACCAAGAAAAGGAACTTTCCATGGGATGTAAAGACTGTTTTGAACTATTAAGCCCCTGCTTACACTGAAAGCAAGGGCCATTCTGACCGCAGCGAATCCACTTTTCATCTGCTGCCATCTAAAAAAGAAATTGGGGATTGAACGCTTGCTTCGCATTCAATCCCCAATTTAAAGATGAAGATATTACTTTTCCTTGTCTGATAACTGCCACCAACGCTTTTTCGATGGTTTTTGCAGCGTTGTACCGGTGATGTTTTCTATCAGATATTGCTGATAGGTGATCCTGCGCTGTATCATATTGTAGATGTCCCCCCAATCGGGCAGACCGCCAATGTTGCGGTCGTCAATCACGATGTCGTATTTGATTTTCCGACAAGTGTCGCCATCGATTTCCTCACCGGGATAACTGGAGTTGATAGCATAAAACTCTATGCCTCTCTCACGACACCACTCGACGGCTTCGTCCAGCAAGCGCCCCTTGCGCAGCGTCCAGAGTATAATGCGATGGCGGTCGGCAATCAGTCTACGAATGGTTTCGGTGGCAAAAGGTCGTTCTTTCCCGATTTGGGGATAACGATGTTCTACGATTGTTCCATCAAAGTCTATGGCAATTAACATATCTCTCAGGCTGTATTAAGCAGTAAATCTCAGTTCCAATATCTCTGTTATTCCTCCGATCTACCTTCAGCATCTTCGTCAATCTCGTTACGATAGATCTGCTTGGAATCGACAAACTGGTATTGGAAGTCCAGATTGCTGATGAAGCTGAGCTTCAACCCGCCCTTGCGCTCCAAACGCATGCGCTGCTTCAGGAACAGCTTTTCGATCTTCTTGTAACTGTCGGCAACGAAGGTGGCACAGATGTACCCTTCTTGTCCGTTCTGCAGGAAGTAGTTCCGGTACTGGTCGGTGTACATATCCAGATTGGCCACGTCCTTGGTCGAGGGGCTGATGGCCACACTGTCTATCTTGCATACATCTGTAAGACATGCTACCGAATCGGTATAATTCTTGGCAACGCCGAAAAAGTAGATGGTTTTAGCCTTTTCCTTCGTATTACCGTCTGCAAAAACGGTAAGCGCGAACAGACTGGCTATGACGGATAGAAGAATTTTATGTAACATCTTGGATAAATAACGCGTGCAAAAGTACGAATAAATATTGGTTTCTTCTGATGTACTGCCTATAAAATGCCTTGCAGAGAAAGGGTCAGCGTGGTGAATCCTGAGGGATTCCCGTTATTGTTTGTTAAACTTCAGCCCTAACTGCATTCCCTTGTAGGAATTGACCATGGAGGTGATGGTGGTGAGCGTCTGATTGGAGGTCTTGGCCAGCGAGGAGACAGTTTGCACAAAGGTGAGCAACTTGTCGGCCTTGAACGATACCTGCAAGACGGTGCCGGTAAGCTTCACATTTGCCGAGATGGTCTTGCCCGTAACGAAGGTAAACTGGATGGTGGCATCCTTGACGGTATATTTCCCCTTCACCGTCTTGGTCTTGATTTTGCAAGTGAAGGTACTGTCGGTGGCGAATGTAAGGGTCATGGCTCCGGAGGAAATGCCCAACTTGGTTAACTGCGCGGCCACTTTCTTTTCAACGGTGGTGGCAACAGCCGTTCCGCCTATCTTGTTCAGTACGTCTTCTGATTCAAAAGCCACAGCGGGCTGCGAATACTGCCAGGTTCCTGCCAACTGGGCCGGCTCTACCTTGGTCGTTCCAATTAATGAGCCCAACACATTGGTCAAAGTGGAAGTGGAATCCACACTCGAGGTCACTTTAGAAAGCACACCCGACAATACACTCTTCAAATCCTGAGCTTGAGCAGCTGTCGAGCAGCAGCACAGCAAAAGGAAACAAACCTTTAAAACATTCTTTTTCATGGTTGCATGTTGTTTCTGTTAATATCATTTTTCTGAGGCACAAAATTACAGCCAAAAAGCGAAAAATGCGTTCACTGTTTTCTGACTTTTTTTATACCGTCTCTGCATTTGGCCACATACACGCCCGGGGGTAAAGTTTCCCAAGCTCCCTTCACCGGACGCCCGTCTATGGTCGACAGGGGTTGAATGGCCCATTCGCCGCCGACAAAATCAATACCATCCGGCAAGGTCGAGAGAAGACACTCCTGAGGGTCGGAGTCGACGTAGGCATCGGCCAGGGCCTGAACGCGCACCCTGTAATCTCGGCCCGGCAAGAGCTGCTTGAAGCGATAAGTGAGGGCCTCCACCGTATCGAGCGGCACCCACTTGTCGTCGGCAAAGAGCGAAACGCGATAGGACGTAGCCCCTTCGACGGCGTTCCACTCCATCGCCACGGCCGACTCGCCCGACTCGCACTGCTTGAGGCCCGTGGGAGCAGGCAGCATCCCTTCGGCCATGTAGCAGAAAGTAACGTCACCATTATCGTGACGCGTAATCTGGGATAGCAGAATGTGCATCAACCCACCATTATAGGCGGTGGCAGGCGGATCACTGTCGTCGGCCAAACGCGTATTGCCCGTCAAACCCGGGAAGAGATCACCTTGATAAGGCTCTTCGCTCTCGATTTGGTCAGCCGGAGTCAACACGCCATCGGCCGGAATAGGCGTCATACGCTGATGCGACCTGACGTTGTTAACGGTGTTGTTCTTCCAAGCCGATGCGTTATAATCAATGTGATAGACGAGCATGCCCTCTCCAAAGAAGTCGGAGAACCATCGCGACACTTTTCTGTTCTCTAAAATATAATACTCACACCCGGTGGCGTCTTGTTCGTTCTCGATTCGATAGGCGCGCGGCCGACCATCATTCTCGGGAAGAGGGGCCAACGTAACCAGTTGCTTGGTTTTGGGCAAGGACTCTATCGTTAACCACCCCATAAACTCGCGCTCGTAGGCCGAATAACCCGAAGGCCTTTTACCCAACGTAATATACTGGCCCAAGTCCATCAAGTCCCAATAGTCCATACCGAAGACATTCAGCAAGCCATTGGTGCAATACATGTCGGGCAAACCCATGGCGTGAGAAAACTCATGGCAGAAGGTTCCGATTCCATCACGAAAATATCCTTCATCTTCAAAATAACCCACCTCGTTCACATACAGCACCGACTCGAACAAATACTTATTGGAATAACCGAAATTCGATACATACTGCGACCAAAGGGTATTCTCATCACCCGTAAAGTTCTCACCCTCGCCGGCCAACACCATGGCCACCAAGTTCACGGCATTCATGCCGTCGGCGTAAGGCGACAAGTCGGCCCCCGACTTCACCAAAAGATCAAGAGCCTCGGCCACCATTTCACTCCAACGCCCGTCTTTACCGTTGACATTCTTGCCATAATAAGCCTGATTATGGCTCAACGTGACCGGTCCAAAGACATCAAACACCGGATCGAACTGTCCGTCACTCTGGTCGTAGAAGTAATCATGAACGCTACCCCAAGCCTCATCATCCGAAAAGCCCGTTTCATTGAAGAAACGCTGATAATAGGCCGCATCGTTCGTAAACTCCCTATTGTTAACACCCTTTTGGCTGAAACGAACGTCTGCAAACTGCACCATGAGAACAACAATCCTCTGCGTGCCCTGAGCCTTGACCGAAGCCCCAGCCTGCGAGCCCATAACAGCCCTTCCGAATATCTCAGTAGGCGAAGACATCGCAGCAACTATATCCGTATCACCATAAGCCGACAATAGTTCGCCATCGCACCGATCGGCCGCATTGTGGGCAAGAACAGAGGTGGCCGCATAATTGCCGGGAGAAACAACCAACGCGTAATAATAGGCTCCGCTGACCAACTTGACGGGATAACCATCAACGGTAGTCATCACCGAAGCATATTCATCCCCCTGACGAACAAGAGTAAGCGTCGTGCCATCGGGCTGCTTCATCGTTCTGCGCATCCGATAAGACGGACTAGCACTAAGTTCCATCCATCCCAAAGTGAGGATGAAGAATAATACGGCAATCGATTTATTCATCTTCAGTTGTCTTTAACTCTTTGGTACCTTGCTGTATCAAGCTGATGGTCGTAGAGTCATTATCAAAAACGGAATACCATCCTTGAGGCTCATGAGGCGGGTCGCACAAGTAATCATCGCCCACCTCCCACGTCTTGTGACGATGGCGCCCCGCACCGGCCCAGCCCCAGAAGTTGCAACCGGCCAGCACCTGCTCCTTTTGGAAGGAAGTTAACACACGCCCCAAGATGTAAGAATAAAAAGCATCACGGCAATCGGTTGAAGAACCGGGAACAAACAGATTGGCGTCGCGCGGATAACCAAACTCCTCAATCACCAAAGGCTTCAACATTTTGTCGGCAAAGCGCATGTGAGTATCGATATAGGCACCGGCCTTTTGGTAAACATAAGGCAAGTCGTCCCAAAGCGTACTGCGGGTACACCACTGCCAATTGGCCGGCCAGATGTGGATGGTCAGATAATCGATGTTCGCATCCGAATGAATGCGCTCATACAACTCCATATCGCCTTCGCAACCCATGCTTCCTTCACTACCCGTCGACAGCAAATGCTTGGAATCAATCTGCTTGATGGTCTCAGCCGTCTTGCTAATAAAGGCTGCAAACCGGTCCTTCCCCTCCTTGCTGAAGCTACGCGGCTCGTTACAGATTTGCCATGCCATAATGGCAGGATCGTCTTTGTAGGGTTTACCGGTGATCGAGTTGGTGCGCGACACAATGGTTTTCACATAATTCCAAAAGAGTTGCTGCGCCTGATCGTTCTTCACGAACTCAGCGGCATAATTGACGTAAGCCTGATAGCCCTTACCGTCGGCATTGGGCGAATCGCCCTGCCCCACATTCTTCAGATAGAAACCGTAACCGCCACTCCAATCCCATGAGTTGGTAAGATAAAGTACAGCCACCATATCACGCTTGGCCAACTCGGTCAGGAAGTAATCAAGCCCTACCAGGAGTGTATCGTTGAGTGCACCGGGCTGGGGCTGAAGATAAGGTATCACCGTATTGGCATTTTCGCTGCCTGCATCGGCACCTACCAAGACGCGCAAGTTGTTAACGCCCATGTCACGCAACGCATCCAACTCCTGCGACAGGCGTTCACGATTGCCACCGACTCCGGTTGAACCCAAGATAGGGCCATACCAGAAGTTGGTTCCTATATAATAATAAGGTGCACCATTGCGAAAGAACTGTCCATCGATGACCTTCACAAGTCCGCCCTGAGCAAACAAAGCCTGGACCATCATGAACAAGAGGGACAAAAGGGCAAATAATTTCTTCATATCTATTTAATCAAAGAGATTCAATTTGTTTTTACGAGATTCTTCCAACGAAGCCAACGGAGATGAGTCAGGCCGCTCCTTCCGCAAGACTTCATATTCATTGTTTAATTGGTCAACGAATTGAGTACGGGTATGCTCGTTCAGCAACTTCCCCGCCACAATAGAATTTTGGGCAGCATCTTTCACCCATACAACAGGACCGTTATAGACCGGCGATATCTTCAGTGCCGTATGAAGCTTGCTGGTTGTTGCTCCCCCAATCATCACAGGCACATCAATTCCGGCATCACGCAACTGGCGAACCGTGTTGATCATTTCATCCAGACTGGGTGTAATCAGACCGCTCAGACCAATCATATCGACCTTTTCGCGAAGGGCAGCCTCCACAATTTGCTCGGCAGGCATCATCACACCCAAATCAATCACTTCATAATTGTTGCATGCCAACACCACCCCCACAATATTCTTACCGATATCATGCACATCGCCTTTCACGGTAGCTAAAAGTATCTTGCCCGCTGAAGCAACGTCCGTTGACTTTTCCTTCTCCATATATGGGGCAAGAAGTTCTACGGCTTTTTTCATGGTGCGCGCCGTCTTCACCACTTGCGGCAGGAACATTTTGCCATCAGCAAACAACTTTCCTACCTCGCTCATGCCATCCATCAACGGACCTTCGATCACGCTGACTGCACGACCGTATTTTTCCATCGCCAAAGGAATATCCGTTTCAAGGTGTTCGCCCTGACCTTTACGCAGAGCTTGCTTGAGCCGTTCTTCTACACTCATTTCTTCCCAGGCATCTTTCACTTGCGATTTCCCGACCTCTGCCTCAGTCTGCATCAACGAGAGTACACGTTCGGTGGCATCAGGACGACGGTTGAAGATCAGGTCTTCTATCAATTCGCGATGCTCCTGCGGAATATCCTCATACATCACAGCCGATGAAGGGTTGACGATACCCATATCCATTCCATTCTGAATGGCATGATAGAGAAAGACGGCGTGCATGGCATTGCGCAAATAATTGTTACCACGGAAGGCAAACGACAAATTGCTGACACCTCCACTCACGTGAGCACCGGGAAGATGCTTACGTATCCAGGCCGCAGCACGGATGAAGTTGAGCGCATAATCGCTGTGCTCAGCCATTCCGGTGCCGATGGTCAAGATGTTGGCATCAAAAATAATGTCGTTAGGAGAGAAGTCCACCTCATCAACCAAAAGGCGGTATGCCCGCTCACAAATGGCGATCTTGCGTTCATACGATGTAGCCTGCCCTTCTTCATCAAAAGCCATCACCACCACGGCCGCACCCAACGATTTGAGGTCGCGGGCATGGGCAATAAACTTTTCTTCACCCTCCTTCAACGAAATGGAATTGACTACACACTTACCTTGCACACATTTCAAAGCTGCCAGAATGACTTCCCAACGGGAAGAGTCTATCATAAACGGAACACGCGCAATATCGGGATCAGACGTAATAAGGTTCAAGAAGCGAATCATCTCAGTCTTACCCTCCAATAAGCCATCATCCATATTGATATCGATAATTTGCGCACCGTCTTCAACTTGCTTGCGAGCTATCTCCTGGGCTTCCTCATACTTCTGTTCACTAATGAGTCGAAGGAACTTACGCGAACCGGCCACATTACAACGTTCGCCGATATTGATGAAATTGCTGTCGGGACGTACTTCCAACCTTTCAAGGCCCGAAAGTCGCAGATTCGACGAGGTATGATGGGGTTGATGGGGCTTCTTCCATCCGTTTTCATCGCGGATAATCTGATTGTAGCAAGCGATATATGCATCCGTCGTTCCGCAACAACCACCTATGATATTGACCAATCCCTCATCCACAAAGGCTCGCATCTGCTCAGCCATTTGCGCCGGGCTCACATCATATTGTCCCATCGCATTGGGCAGTCCGGCATTGGGATAAACCGAAACATAACACGTGGCCTCACGCGCTACCTCCTCAATATAGGGCTTGATTTCCATCGGTCCGAAAGAACAATTCAGACCCACCGAAAAGATGGGAGCAAAATCTACAGAAGTCAAAAAGGCTTCAAGAGTTTGTCCCGACAGGGTTCGACCGGCTTTGTCCGAAACCGTCACCGAAAGCATCAGAGGTAACGAGCGGCCTTTCTGACGGAATACCTCTTCAGCAGCATAAATGGCAGCCTTGGCATTGAGCGTATCAAAGATGGTCTCTATCAGCAGAGCATCTACCCCGGCGTCCACCAATGCTTCGATTTGTTCTTGATAGGCAGCAGACATTTCGTCAAAGTCCACGTCGCGATAGGAAGGGTCGTCCACTCGAGGACTCATCGAGCAGGTTTTGTTGGTCGGCCCGATAGAACCAGCAACAAAACGGGGTTTCTCAGGATTCTGGCGTGTAAATTCGTCTGCCAACCGACGGGCAATTCGAGCAGATGCCTCATTCAGTTCCTTCACCAAATGCTCACAATGATAATCGGCCATTGAAATACGTTGAGAACTGAACGTATTGGTTTCAATGATGTCGGCACCCGCCACGAGATATTTACGATGAATATCTTCCACCACGTCGGGACGCGTCAAACTCAGCACATCATTGTTACCCTTCATCTGCCAAGAAATATCTTGGAAACGGGTACCACGAAAATCGGCTTCAGTCAATCCATATTGCTGAATCATCGTACCCATAGCACCATCGAGAATCAGAATGCGATCTTTGATAACTTCTTCAAGTATCATCTTCATTGTCTTAGTCAATCACGAAATTGTCCGATTAGTATCGTTTGAAAGAACGTTCCATTTCGCGACGGTCATCTTTTTCTTTCAATGACTGACGCTTGTCATAGAGTTTCTTTCCACGCGCCAAAGCAACTTCTACCTTGGCCAAATTGTTCTCATCAATAAAAAGTGCTACCGGCACTACGGTGAGACCGGGATTCTTCATCTCATTCTCCCACCTGAGTATTTCTTTGCGATGCAAGAGCAGTTTCCGCTCCCGCCGCACGGCATGATTGCCATACGATCCATAGAAATAAGGAGCGATATACATATTTTTCACCCACATCTCATGATTGTTAACATAACAGAAGGTATCCACCAAACTGGCTTTCCCCTTGCGGATGGATTTAATTTCTGTTCCGGTCAATACAATGCCCGCCTTGATCTTATCCAAGAACTCATAATCGAACGATGCACGCCGGTTCTTAATCATTATTTTTGTTTTTATCGATTTGGTTTTATTGGCCATAAACTTTCTTGATTGGGTTAAAACATATCGGAATGTGCCTCCACAAAACTGCAGAGATGCGAAGTAACTTCAGATTCCATCTCGATGAACTCATCATCGATTTCATCCAAATCCTCAAACTGCTCATACAGCGCCATAAATTCTTCATCCGTACAATCCACCGTAAGGCGTTCGGCATATTTTTCATACAATTGACGAGCCGCATATATAAATTTTGAGAAATCCTTCAGTCCCCACAAACGCATGGCCTTGGCAAAAGGATTTTCAAATATAAACGGACCATAGCCATTGTGTATGAGTTGCACCATTCCACCTTGAAGCATTTCGCTTCGGAAGATGGAATAGGCCAGCAGGGTCAACTGATTCCCATTAAGACGGCTCATCGTCTCAGCCGTTAAATGTTCACCTATGATTTGGCGATAGGAAGCCACTAATTCCTCTATTCTGTTATCGGATGATTGTTCTTTTTGCATGGATTGTTAAAATGATATGCAAAGGTAAGAAGAAATGTCGAGAGTCGAGAGAAAAATAATTTACTCTCGACTCTCTCTATGAATCTACGACAGAAAACGATTGTTTTCCTCGTAATAAATTCAATTAAATAGGCTGACGATTACTTGTTCAATGCCAAGTCAACGTTAACAGCGCAAGCTACGGTGCAACCTACCATCGGGTTATTACCAATTCCCAGGAATCCCATCATTTCAACGTGAGCGGGAACTGAAGAAGAACCGGCAAACTGTGCATCAGAGTGCATACGACCCATGGTATCTGTCATTCCGTAAGAAGCAGGACCGGCAGCCATATTATCAGGATGCAAGGTACGGCCCGTACCACCACCACTGGCTACTGAGAAGTAAGGTTTGCCTGCAAGCACACGCTCCTTCTTGTAAGTTCCAGCTACAGGATGTTGGAAGCGAGTCGGATTAGTAGAGTTACCGGTGATTGATACATCTACATCTTCCTTCCACATGATAGCAACACCTTCGCGAACGTCGTCAGCACCATAGCAATTTACGGCTGCACGAGGACCATCGCTATAAGGAATAGTCTTTACCACTTTAAGTTCACCAGTATAGTAGTCAAACTGAGTCTGAACATAAGTAAAGCCATTGATGCGGCTGATAATCATCGCAGCATCCTTGCCCAAACCATTGAGGATACAACGCAAAGGCTTGTCTGCGGGTCTTGACTTATTAGCCATCTGAGCAATCTTGATGGCACCTTCAGCAGCAGCAAAGCTTTCGTGACCGGCCAAGAAAGCGAAGCACTTGGTTTCGGGAGTCAGCAAACGAGCAGCCAAGTTACCATGACCTACACCTACCTTACGATCGTCGGCAACAGAACCAGGAATGCAGAATGCCTGCAAGCCTTCGCCGATATACTTAGCTGCTTCTACAGCATCTTTTGCTTTTTCCTTTAATGCAATGGCAGTACCTACTACATAGGCCCATTTTGCATTTTCAAAGCAAATCATCTGTGTTTCCTCACAAGTTTTGTAAGGATCTAAGCCTGCAGCTTCACAAATCTGATTGGCTTCTTCAATATCTTTAATGCCGTGCTGGTTAAGTGCAGCGAGAATCTGCTTAATACGGCGATCCTGACTTTCAAATTTTACTTCTCTAATCATTTGTCTGTCCTCCTTAATCTTTACGTGGGTCAATTGATTTAACAGCACCGTCCTCTGCCTTTGTACGGCCATAAGTTCCGGTTACACTCTTCAGGGCCTCATCTGCAGGAACACCTTTCTTGATGGCGTCCATAAACTTGCCCATATGTACAAATTCGTATCCACAAACCTGGTCATCCTTATCAAGGAACATCTTGGTGATATAACCTTCGGTCAGTTGCAAGTAACGAGTACCCTTCACCTTTGTTCCATACAATGTACCGGTCTGGCTGATAAGACCCTTACCGAGGTCTTCCAATCCGGCACCTACTGCCAAACCATCCTCAGAGAATGCGCTCTGAGTACGACCGTAAACAATCTGAAGGAACAACTCACGCATTGCGGTGTTGATGGCATCGCAAACGAGGTCTGTATTCAAGGCTTCCAAAATGGTTTTACCCGGAAGAATTTCACTGGCCATAGCGGCTGAGTGAGTCATACCCGAGCAACCGATTGTTTCAACGAGACATTCCTGAATAACACCTTCCTTCACATTCAATGTAAGTTTGCAAGCGCCCTGCTGGGGAGCACACCAACCCACACCGTGAGTAAGACCCGAAATGTCTTTGATTTCTTTTGCCTGAATCCATCTTCCTTCTTCAGGAATGGGAGCAGGACCGTGATTGGGGCCTTTGGCCACACAACACATATTTTCAACTTCCTTTGTATAAACCATATGCTTTAAAACTTTAGTTGATATTATTTTTCCAGAGCAAAATTACCCAAAAAAAGCGATTTAGAACCTCTTATGATGGAATAAAATATAACGGCTCAATAAAATTCTTTCAAATTAATAATGGGGGAACAATGCCGAGATTACGACACGACGATAAAAAGAAAAAAGAAGCCTTACCGATGATGTGATGAAAACTCCGTATGAAATAGGATTTGAGGGCCCTCGATCGCTGTAATCTATTCCGAAGAATAGCACGCCATTGATTTGAGAAGCTTACTCTGTTTTCGTTTATTATTTGATGAGTATCCCGATCAGACCGGCAAGACTCTTTTTCTGTGGCAAAGATATGTATTAATATCTGAACTCAGCCACTTTTCTGTAGATATTTTTTAATACCAATCAATATTGGAACTATAACTACTTCGTTTATCCCACTTTAGTACATCGGCTAAGGTGGACATCTTTGCACGGAAACTGAAATTATAAGAGGTATAAGGACGTATCACCACCGAACACGACATGGAAAAACAGTGAAGATCGCGCGAAAGCGAGGCCGTAGTCATAGATAGTTTGTGATAATTAAAATCATAGCCTGAACTATAATTGATATTCCAACCCTGCGAGAGACGTACGTTACCCGAGAAATTCAGCGTATGGGTCAACTTATAGGGATAACGCATATTCTTGGGATTAATTTTGGCGCTGGTGTTTTCTCTCATTGAAACTCCGTAGGAAATACTAAATGTCCAAGGTATAGAAAACTTCATGTACCCATCTTCGTCGGTCATACCATTTGAGTTGGCTCCACCTGACGCGGCATCATTGGCCAACAAGGTGGGATCTACATTGGTATCACCCTCTTCATTTCCTTCGTAGTCATCATCTTCATCTGTATCTGAATTCTTCCCTTCTGATTCTTTCTTCTTTTTCTTAAAGGTTGAATTGCTGAATGTATATGAGAAGTTTTGCGACATTCCCTGGAAACGTCCGAAACGTCCGTAGCTCCATTCTGTTCTGTCACCCACTACTACCCTTCCGTTCTCATCAAACTGATAGGCATAAGTAGCGAAGACGGCCGCCATGCTGAATGTATAACTTTTTGAAAGTTTCAATCGAATACGAGTACTCAAATCGCTCCACTGATGGCTCTTGGCAGCAAAATTGTAGGATAGAGTTCCATATAGTTCATCTATCAAACTCACTTTTTTCTCGCCCGTGGAATCTTTTTCACTTTTGAGTTTCATCTCCACGTTGTTTGAAAGTGACATACTCATACTACCCGTCTTGCCTTTTGAAGGCACACCAAATAAACCGTTTTGGTAAGGTGAATATGTTACAGTTGAGACCTTTCCGTTAGCATCTGTCATCACATAGCTATCATAATACCCGTAGGAAGAACTGCTAAAATCAGGAGCATAATTATACGACAGCGAAGGTTTAAGTACGTGTCGAATCGCTATAATCTTGCTGCCGAAGAGTTTTTCCCAAGGTTTATAGAAACCATAAAGTGTCGTATTGGCCGACACCGACATACGCCAATCATAGACATTGTAGAAACCATAGGTTGTGTCTCTTACAACCACCTGCTGCGCCTGATCCCACGATTGCTCCACCTTATTAGTGTACATTCGATCATTAAAGGTGAATGAGGGTGTAATATTGATGTATTTGAACATCGAAAAGGTTGCGCTAACCGGTATACTATGTCTCATACCGTTTCGCCAATCCTTAATCAGACTGCTATGCAAAAATTTGTCTTCTTTGGTCGAAATACTGTTTGAAAGTTGCCCCGTATAATTAACCGCAATCTTTTCATACCATTTTTGCTTACCTGCCTGAACCTTACGTTTAAAGGGATAAAACCGATTAAGCGTAATACTGGTTTCCGGGAAAGATACGGCCAGCGTCGAATCACTCATATTCTGACTTAAATTACCCGAAACAGCAACATTCAGACCTATACCCGGAAAGTTATGCGAATAGCTCACACTACTTGTTCGCGTGCTCTGCGTATAAGAAAGCGGATTATACATGCTGGAGAGATTATTCCGCTCAAAGCTCGAAGTTGCAAAGTTCACACTGGCCGAAAAAGTGGAATTAACCGAAGCCTTGGCGTCTTGACGATGCGACCATTGCAATTTGAAACTTTTCGTTTTCTGATAATCGGGCATATTTTTTTCGCCTTCCACCGTATTGAGGTAGTTCATGTAAAAGTTACCAGAATATCGATAACGTTTTCTATAATTACTCTCCACATTCAGTCCCCACGAGCCTTTGGTATAAATCTCTCCTAAGAATGTGAGATCCATTCTGTCGCTGATGGCGAAATAATAACCACCATCTCGCAAGTAGAAACCACGACTTGTCTCATCACCGTAAGTCGGCATCAAGAAACCACTGGAATATTTCTTACGAAAAGGGAAGAAACCGAACGGAACTGCCAAAGGCAATGGCACATCAGCTACAACCAAATAAGCCGGACCAAAAAAAGCTTCCTTACCGGGACGCACCTTAGCTCTTGACAATGACAAATAGAAATGAGGAGGGTCGGCATCACAAGTGGTGTACTTGGCATGTTGCAAGAAGAGCGTACCATCCTTCGAGCGTTTGGAATCCTCGCTCTGCATGAAACCTTCACCCTGCTCGGTGGTCACATTACGGATAAATCCTTTCTTGGTTTTGAAATTGTAACTCATCGTTTCGCTCTCGTATGTTTCAGAACCTTGTGTATAGAGCGGTTTTCCCGTCAGCGAACCGACAGAGTCTTTTACTCCATGTGCATGAACCAAATTACTATCTAAGCTCATTGATATGACCTCTGCTTCAAGCGACATATCCTGATATGTCACCTTACTACTACCATAAAGACTGGTAAGTTTATTAAAGGAGTAATAAGTCATTGAGTCGCCCGCCTCATACTGAACAGGAGCATCAAGCGCACTCTTTTTTTGTGTGGAATCCTTGCGAACCGTATCATTTCTAAGGGTATCAGCTTCAATCGTCATATTGTTACCGGTGGAATCTTTTTTCAAAATCACCGGAGCATTGTCAGGACCTACCGTATCGGCCAACTGTTGCAGCTGCGAATGCGACAGGACATGCCCCTGCGACCGACCTGTAAATAGGCCAAAGACCACAATAAACAATAAACTAAATGATAAAAAAGCTCTCAAGCGAAACGTTTGTAATTACAGCGTGCAAAATTACACAAAATAGATGGACCATCCTTCAAAAAACTTTTAATTATTCCTTGAAGCAATAAAGAGAGAACGCGCCTCTGGAACAATGGCTGTAGTACCGAGAATCACAATGGGACGTCCCGCTACTGCCGCCACGCTTTCTGCCAAAGAAGACATCCAACGAACTTTCACCCCTTCGCGAGCGAGCATTTCGCATTGCTGCGGCGAAAATACATAATGGCGATTCTCCGCTTGGGTCAATATGACATCAGCTACGTCTGAAGCCATCGCTTTTACCACTCCCACATAGTCCTTGTCTTGCGGAATGCAGACAATCAATGCAGGCTTCTCCATACCAAGTTGCTTTAAAGTTTCTTTCACAGCCTCCGTACTCTCGCGATTGACACAAGCATCCAGCATGACAAACGGCTGCCTGCTAAGTACTTCAAGCCGCCCCGGCCATACAACCGCAGAGAGTTGACGACGCACAACGACTTCATCCATTTCGCCCAAAAGGTCGTGAGCCAATGCCAATGCCAATGCAGCATTGCGCGCCATATGGATACCGAAGAGCGGCACCTGCAACTGACAATAATACGATGTGCCAACCCTTACGTCAAACTGCATACCTGACGGAGTATAGACCGGATTCAAAGCTTCAAAGTCGTCGCCGTAACATTTCAGTGCCACGCCTTCAGCGGCAGCACGATTGCGAATGACGCTCATCACCTCATCTGTTTGGGAAGCTACATACACCGCTTCTTCTCCTCTTGTTATAATACAAGCTTTATCAGCTGCTATGTCTGTCAAGGTGGCTCCCAGTTCGCGAGTATGTTCCAAAAATATGGTATTAATTACCGCATACCTACGAGGGATATTGTTTACATCATCATAACGAACGCCTTTCCCACATTCTATAATATTATAGTCAGTCTGACACTGTTTGAAATAGTGCAGTGCAAGAGCGGCTTGTATTCCAATAGGACTCACGTACCAGCCGCGCGGCAAATGATCCATCAATTGTTGTATGTTCGGAGCAATCTGCTCCATTTGTTCCACAAAATCGCGGTCGCTAATTTGCTTTCCGTCCACACGGAAACGTTCACAAATACTTTGGATGTGCGGACTGGTCATCAATCCCACCCGACAAGCAGTTTGTAACAGTTGGGACAACATCAAGGCCGTTGATCCTTTCCCCTTGCTTCCCGTCACCAATATTTGTTTGTCAGTAGCCATTGATTGTAACAATGAACGCGTCAGTTCCGGATGACGTTTTCCCGAATCAGGTCCTTCGTAGGAAAGATGTGGTTGAGCTTCGAGATATGAGCGGTAAACAAATGCTTCGGCTGTATTGCGGTCCATTATTTGAAATCATTTTGAATGGTCAACATCATTTCGCGAGCAATATTCTTATGCGATGCACTCTCGACGCCTTCCAACCCCTGCATCACATTAAATTCGCAGAAGTAATAGCCGTCATCTCCCAACAACACATCAATGCCTACAAAGTCGAGGCGGGTCTTTTCATAAATTTGAAGGGCCAGTTCTTCCAGTGCATCGTCAACAGGGAATAGGCTGGTACGAGCACCAAGGGCCACATTGGCACGAAAATCGTCTTCCGACTCTCGGATAATTGATGCAGCAATACGACCACGAATGGACAGCAAGCGCAAACTGCGCCCGGAACTTTCACGGATATATTGCTGAAAGACCCATTCTTTCCTCTCGCCGTGTTGCTCCAGCAATCTGCTCAAATCGTCAGCATTACTGATCAGAAACACTTCGCGCCCCATGGAACCGGTCGTTCCTTTCGCAACAAACTGACTGCCCAATTTATCGGACAACGACAACCAGCTCAACGCGGCTGTACCCATCAGTGATACAGGTACATGTACCTGCAAACCGGCCACAACCGACAATTGGTGGAACTTATTGCGATAGTAACGAAATATGTCTGTTGGATTATAACTTCTTGAAGTAAGCCTACTCATACAATCCACCACAGCCCCGTCGAAATAGCGATTGAAAAGAAAGTCACGCTGTTCCAACCTTCGGCTACCGTTCCATACGGCATCACCACCGGCACAAAGATCCAAGGCTCCTACCATTTCTACCTTCATTCCTAACGCCGCCGCTTCTTCCAAAAAGCGGTAGCAAGTGTAGGAACCTTTCATATTATTATATTTCTCGAGAAGATATCCCGTAACTGTTTCTTTCATTACTTCCTTTATTTATATTCTTCGACCGACAACATGCCGGTGGCGACAAAACGGCGGTAAAGTTACTACAGATTCTCCAAACCATCCCCTTCAAAATGGCGGTAATACATACTGAAGGACCGAAATTCCATTGCTGAAAAGTTGAATTGATAAGGTTTTCCGTAAATTTGCAGCATTGTATTTTCTTCTTGTCAATGAAGCCATCGTCCATTCTCCGCATACTGATTCTCGCTGTACTGCTTCCTTATTCATTGTCTTTGTCTGCCAACGATGATATTCTTAGAAGAGCCCGTTCAAAGGCTGCTGAGTTTGTTGCAGCACATAGTAAGAATTACAGCAGAAGTGTAACGACTTCACCATCACAACTTCGTTTGATTGCAACCGGAGAAGAAATAGCACCTTATGTGTTCAACTACGACGAGTGTGGTTTTGTGATGGTTGCAGCCGACCATGAACATGCTCGCGTAGTAGCCTATGGCGAATGTCCTACCGACAGCCTGCCCGCCGCCGTAAAATGGTGGCGAACACTGGCTGCCTCAGCAACAATCCCTACACCAACCATCACGCCTGCCGAGCCTACCACCGGTATCGCCCCATTGCTATCTTCGCAACGCCACCAAACTGATCCTTTCAACCGTCAATGCCCGTTTTACCTGCAAAACGGCATCAGCAGCACCACACGTACCAAGGTGGGATGTGTAGCAACGGCGCTGGAACAAATCATCAGTTACCACCGCCGACCGGCCAGCCTCATGAAAAAATTGGTCGGATGGACCACCGACAACTATACCATCAATAGCATTCCGGCCGGAACCCGTATTGATTATGATCATATTCTCAATATTTATCGCGATGGAGCATATTCCGACTTAGAGGCTGACGCCGTAGCGGCCCTTTCCTATTATTGTGGCGTGGCGGCTCACATGACCTACGGCATCAGCGAATCGGGTGCCCGCTTGAGCAGTCTTGTCACACCGCTCAAACAAGCCTTTGGATATGCCTACGTGCGTCACCTCTACGCCAGTAATTATTCGCCGCTGCGATGGCGTCACCTCATTGACGAAGAACTCCAAGCTGCACGCCCCGTGCTCTACGCAGGTTATACCAGCCTGATGCAGGGACACGCCTTTGTGGTTGACGGACGCGACGAAGAGTGCTTCTACCACATTAATTGGGGCTACGGAGGTCTTTACGACGGATACTACGATCTTTCCGTTCTCAACACGTTTGAGAATCCCCAACGTCCCACTGAAGAAGGTCGCTGGCTGGGAAACTTCTGCTTGCAGGAAATGATTGTACTGGGTCCCGACGCAGTCGACTATCGTGTCGACGACGACCTGAAAGGTTCGCTTCCCCGACTCAGCATCGACTCTGTCGTTTACAGCCGGCCGGCCGACACCAACGGCTATCTCACCGTTGACATCTACGCCGAAAACCTTTGGAACGATTCCGTTACGGCCGCAGTAGAGTTGCTTACCTTTAAACTGGGTGAACCCCAACCTTTCGACAATGGCGACTACATTGCCATCACCTCCCTGCAACTTGCGCCCCACGCCCACGGTCGCATGCGGGCTTATTGCAAATTCCATCAAACCGGGCAACGCGTTATGGGCATCAGCGAAGACGGCGAAACATTTCTTTCACTCGACACCCTGCAAATCCTTGAAGGCCATCAGGCCGGTGTAAGCATTACAGCCATCGATACCTTCAGCCTCGAGAACAACGAACTGTGTTTTGTGGTTAGCCTGCACAACAACAGCAGCGATGAATGGGCCGGACAAATGATTACTTATAGTCTTTTTGAAGGCCAATACACCACAGACGGTGGAGAATGGAGGCAATGGCGCGTACTTAATCTACCTCCGGGCGAAGCACTCACCGACACGGTGAGCTTTGGCGCCCTCCGAACGGGGTGTGACTACGAAATGGTAGTGAGAAATCCCTGGCTGCCTGCACTCACCCTTCAGTTCCGCCTACCCATCCCAACCGACGGCATACCGCCCTTGCTCCCCGAAACTGAAACCGGACTGCCCATGCGCTATTACGATTTAAACGGACGCCGCCTATCCGCACCGCCCCATCAAGGCATCTATTTGGAACAACGTGGCACCATTGTGCGCAAACGCATCCATCTCATTAAGTAACGACTTCATCCCCTCTCTCCGAAAATGAATATCACCCGTCATCCTCTACTCGCCCACCCCGCTGCGCGCAAAGCCCTCGTCATCATTGACAGGCTCTATCAGAATCAACCAGAACTGAAGGAACTCCTGCTCCACCATAGTCTGCAAGTAGCCCACGCAGCACTTGCCGTGGCCACTCGCCACAGCGAATTGTCGCTGAACACCGACACCCTCCTTGAAGGGGCCCTACTCCACGACGTAGGAATCATCTTCACCGATGCCGCCGGCATCAAATGTTATGGAACTGCTCCTTACCTGCTCCACGGTGTTATTGGGGCCGCCCTGCTTCGCGCCGAACATCTTGATCGCAGCGCCCGCATAGCAGCCCGCCATACCGGCACCGGCCTCAGCAATCAACAAGTGGCCGACGAACTTCAACTCTACTTCAACGGTTGCCACCGCACCGACCCCACGCTCTGTTCTCTGCTTCAAAACGAAGAGACCCTGCCCGAGCGAGCCTTCTGCCCCGAAACCGAAGAAGAACAAGTAATTTGTTACGTCGACAAATATTATTCCAAGTCGAAGCCCGAACGCGAAAAGACTCCCGAGCAGGTCATCGCCAGTCTGCAAAAGTTCGGACCAACGGTCGTAGATACATTCACACGATGGTATGAAAAATACGGTTGGCAACCCCTATCATCCCAAAACCTTTCAGAGTCATGATTAAAAAAGAATGGAATTTCTGCTACGAAAGCGGAATCATTGAAGAACTCACCACTACGGAACAAGAGTTGGTTCAACAAGCCCGTCAGGCTGCTACAGAAGCCTACGCCCCTTATTCCCATTTTCGTGTAGGGTGTGCCCTTGAACTTACCGACGGCACCATCCTCACAGGCAATAATCAAGAAAACGCCTCCTATCCCTGCGGTATCTGCGCCGAACGTACCACCCTTCACTATGCCCAAGCCACCCACCCTCGCACGCCGATAAAACGCCTCATCATCGTAGCCGAGAATCCAAATGGCTTGACATCGAATCCGCTGCCACCCTGCGGTTTGTGTCGTCAATCCCTGCTCGAAGCCGAAAACAGGCAGGCTTCCCCCTTGCGCATCATCATGGCCGGAAGCCATGAATACTGGGCCGTAGACAGCGCAGCATCTTTGCTTCCATTGCAATTCGATGCCAAGAATTTAGGATAACGCACAAGCGGTTATTCGGATTGCATATAGGTATTGTTGTTTCGTATTTTATGATACCGGAAATAAACGATACCGCCATTCATATATACGTGTTTCCCAAAAGAAAACTGTAGGGGCGTATCGCATACGCCCGACGTGAGCGAAAAAGCTTGTTCATCCAATGATTTGTGAGTGCAACCTTCCTATTTTCACAATCCGAATTGGGTTCATAGTTCCAATTTCAGGAATGTTCCACATAAAACTGTGCATTAACTTATGAGTTTTGCCGGAGAAATGGGTACTTTTGCAATATAGTTTATTTAAATAACAAATATATGGTTGAATATGAATATAGTAGGTTGTATTTCAAAGCAGATGAAATTGAGCCTTTGAAAGAGAATGATTCGTTTATTATAAAAACTCCTCAAGGAACATTTAAGTTCACAAAAGCAGATTTCTATCGTGAATTTTCAAATGTTATTAAGACGAAAAGCTATCAAGAGGGCAGATTATATCATTATCCCACTACGCCTAAACGGGCTTTGCAGTTTTTAATTTCAGATCAATCTGTGGTATATAAACAGCCGGAAAAACGCATGCCTAAATTAGATTTGGTAGGAGAAGGAATCCGAATGAAAATTAAAGAGATTGGGACATTATGGCGAAACTCTCCCAATAATCCTCCATTAGATATTGAGGTACTAAGAAACTGGGATCATCTGATTGATGAATGGATAGATGATGATACGATGCCCTTGATCATTCGTAAAGAAACAAGGAAAAAAGGTCAGGCTTTTACGCATCCTTGTGGAAGAGAAATAATCGTCTCAGATAATACCGTAGCTATTTGGGTATTCAGCAATGTACTTAGAGGAAAAGTATTTACGTTGGATGAAATCAGAGAATTACTAAAGCACAATGAATTACCCATAATGTTTGCATCAACAAAAGAGAACAAAGAAAAAGCCAAATACACAAAATGTTTAGACAAACATTCATTACCGGGTTGGAAAGTATGCCACATTCAACCTATTGGATTCAATACTAAAAAAGGCATTACAGATTTGGATATATCAGTAATCAAAGAACATTTTAAGAAATATGTAAATCCCAACAACATGTTTGTACTTCCTAAAGAAATTGGTGATTTAGGGGAAATTGATGAATTTATTGAACAACAAAAGCAATAAGCCCCAATCATTCATTTGGATTTTCTTAAACAGGTATAATTCAGTGAATCTATTCACGAATAATTCAGCTAAGATGCTTTTTCGCTCACTTCGGGCGTATGCGATACGCCCCTACATATTTACGATTAATTCTTGGTAATACAAGGATTAAATAGCTTGATTGGGCAAGGTTTCATCATCCGTAGTAGCCTGACCATCGCAAGAAACTGTAGGGGCGTATCGCATACGCCCGACGTGAGCGAAAAGACATCTTAATCAAGCCATTGGATAGGTTCTTGAATCGGGAAAATCATACGATTATTCAATAAAGAACGTATATCTTGCCATGATGAATATATTTTGTAGCAGTTCATCATCATCTTGTCAACAAGCGATTCTCTTTTTGTAGTAGTTCATCATCCCATTGCGTCATGTGCATTTCCGCTTTAAAGTAGTTCAATGAATGATTGCACACGTGCAATGGCGTCTTGAAGCAGTACAATG